>CAYHRZ010000281.1:0-7167 GCA_964359125.1 uncultured Klebsiella sp.
CCGGGCGCCCCTCCCCCCCCCACCCCGGGCGCGACCCGTGGTACCCTCTGGCCGCCACCCCCGGAGTCACCCATGAGGACCCCCCCCCCCGCGACAATTTGCCGCACTCCTGGCCGCGCTGGCGCTGCTGACGCCCGCACGCGCGCAGGCCGCCTGTCCCTACGACGCCGCGTTGAACGCGGACTCTGACGGCTACGCCACCGGCGCCCTCGGCGGTTGCCCGCCCGCGCTGGACTGCGACGACAGCACCGCCACGGTCAACCCCTCCGAGTTCGAGGTGGTGGGCGACGGCGTGGACAGCGACTGCGACGGTCGCGACGCGCTCCGCCGCTACCTCTCGACGAGCTTCTTCTCCTCGGCCACCTGGACGCCCTCGGGCACGGTCTCGTTCCCGGCGGGCAACCTGAAGGTGGGCGACGGCTCCGCCGCCGCCAGCTCCGCCAAGCGCACCTACAACCTCGCGCGGACCTCCGGGGCGACGGGCATCATGGTCGACATCGACGACCTCGCCGGCCCCGCCTGCTCCGTGACCGTCACCACCGGCGTGGGCGGCGGCCCCGGCACGCCCTACACCCAGTCGCTCGGCACCGCCGCGACGACCGTGTGGTTGGAGCTGGGCGAGGTGATCGTCCCGCACACGCTGCGCGACGTGGAGTTCGACTGCCCCGACGCCGCGATGGTGGAGGTCGACTGGCTCGTGGTCCAGAACGCGGAGCTCGTGTTCCCGCCCAGCACCGAGCTGAGCATCGACTGGCACGACACGCGGACGCCGGGCGGCGGCTGGACGACGAGCATCGTCCGCGACGACGACACCCAGTGGCTCTACATGGGCTCCGACGTGGCGGGCGTCGCGCGCCACGACGGGACAGGCAGCGAGTGGGAGACGGCCTTCGGCGCGGGTACCGCGACCTTCGCCCCCGGCGGGGTCATGGCGGTGGCCGACATCCTCCCCGAGCCCGCCGGGAACGTGGTGTACGCGCTCGTCGGCGACGTGGAGCGAGGCAAGGACGACGTCGACGGCGGCCTCTGGTACTCCAGCAACCGCGGCAACACCTGGTCGCAGGTGGCCGACTCCTTCAGCGCCACCTGGGACGACGACAGCGACACCTACCTCGACTACCCCCCGGAGGACGACGTCGCCGGCTTCCCGCTCCTCTCGCAGTGCCCCGCCACGGCCGAGGCGACCAAGACGACCTGGGTTTCCTCCGGGGGGCGACACCTGCAAGCCGACTGGTTCCTCGCCGGCGAGGTGGTCTACATCGGCAACGACGACCCCGACGCGCGAGGCGTCAGCGTGTACACCGAGGCCACGGGGGAGACCTGCCCGCTGGCCCACACCGGCGACGCGCTGCCCGCGGAGCCGGTGGGCGCGGTCCTCCGCGTCGACGTGCAGCCCAGCGGCGACCCCGTGCTGGTCGTGGGCTACGACGCCCGGCCCGACGGCGAGCCCGGGGTGTTCGTCTGCACGCTCCCCGCTGGCGGGATGGACTGCACCGGCGCCACCTCGGCCTACTGCTTCGCCGTGGCCGAGTCGGCCGGGGTCGACGTGCGCGACCTGCAGCGCGACCTGCGCTTCCAGGAGAGCCGGGTGTTCGTCGCCGACGGCGGCTTCCGGCCCGAGGACGTGGACAACGACGGGCTCGTCGACGAGGCGTGCTCGGTGGTCGACCCCGGGGTCGACGAGCTGGTCCTCGAGGACATCGGCTACATCGACTACACCTACGCCCGCGTGGCGGAGGCCGCCGACCTGCCCAGCACCGACGCGCTCTCGGTCGAGGTGCCGCTGGAGCTCACCGGGCTGAGCATGGACCCCGGCGCCGGGTTCTTGTTCGCCAACGTGCCCGCCAACGACGGCGCGAACTACGAGACCGACCGCATGTACCGGGTGGACCTCGACGACCTCGCCCCGGGCTTCGAGTGGACGGCGGTCAACGACGGCGACGGGGTGACCAGCAGCATCCACGACGAGGACGCCCGCGAGGCCATCCGCCGCGCCAACACCGACGTCGACGCCACCTGGCTCGGGCAGTCGATCGCCGGCGTGCCCGCGGTCTTCCCCGCCCGTGACGCGCCGGGCGCGGGCATCGACACCACCTGGCTGGACTTCGACCTGTTCCCCGCGATCAGCGGGGTGGCGGTCGTCGCGAGCAAGTCGCACGCGTGGCGGGTGCTCGGCCTCGCCGACGCGTGGTCCGACGACGACACCGACGGTAACTACGACAGCGAGGAGGAGACCGGCTGGCTCTTCTGGCCCGGCGTCAACACCGGGGAGCGACAGACCTACCAGACGATGGCCGTCACCGAGGTGGCGGTCACGCCCGCGGGCGAGGTCTTCCAGTCGGTGGGCGACCACGGGCTGGCCTACCTCGACCCGGCCTCGACGCCGCAGTCGTCCACCACGCCCAACAGCAGCGAGATCGACTGCCTGTGGACCGACGGCTTCAAGGCGGGCGGCAACAGCGTCGACGTGGGCCTCGACGGCAGCGTGTGGGTGGCCCTGCGCGACCAGTCGGTGAACGACGCCAACCCCTACCCGCACGACGGCGGCGTGTTGCGCTACGCCGACACCGGGGGCGGGTGGGCGTGGACCTTTGCGGCGGGGGGGTACGAAGATGACCTCGGCGTACGGCAGTACAACATGGACGACACCCAGCCCTGGGAGCGCCTCTGCATCGACGAGCTGCGCGCCACCAACTTCATCACCGCGATGGATCCCGACCCCGAGTTCGTGTCCCCCTTCTCCTGGCAGAGCCCCGACGTCGGCCAACCGCACATCGGCAACCCCAAGGAGGTGCGTCCCCTCGACGCCACCACCGCCGTGGTGCTGTTCAACCCCACCGAGACGCCCAGCGCGGTGAACACCGACGGCGGCCTCTACGCCACCCTGTCCGGGGGCGTGGACTACACCACCCTCGGCGGCGCCGGGGCGTGGTTGCCCGTCCCCTTCGACGGGGCCTACGAGATCGGCACCACCGGGGTGACCGGCACCTGCGACGAGGCGACGACCTGGAACGCCGCACACGTGGAGTTGATCCACCCGGGCGTGGACACCTACGCCAACGACAGCGACCTCGACGGCGTGGTCGACGACCTCGACAGCGACGGCTACCCCGACGACTTCCTGCTCGACCTGCTGGTGACCGTGAGCTCGGGCGACTCGACGAAGGTCGCCGCCGGGGGGGCCTGGTACTCGCCGTGCGCACTCGCGCGCGTGCTGGTGGGTGACGACGGCGCCGGGGGCCTCGACGCCACCTGGGAGTGGATTCCCCTGCAGTGGCACTACGAGCCCTTCACCTCGACCGAGTGCGCGGTGTGGGGCCGCAACATCCGTGGCGCCACCGTCTCGCCCTGGTCCAACGAGGTCTTCGTCTACGGCAGTTACTACCGGGATCCGCCGGCTGGCTCGCCCGCCTCGGGCCGCCGGGGCGGCGGCGCCTGCGTGCTGGACCTCGACACGCTCGGCACGACACTCCTCGTCAGCCCCGTCGACTCCGTGGCCAACGAGCTGCTGGGGCGCGAGTACAGCATCGCCGACGTGGTGCCCCACCCGCAGGTGAGCGACCTGGTGGCCATCCTCCCCACCCTCGACCGGGCCACCTGGCTGCAGTGCGGCCGCGTCCGCGACGCCTACTCCGGCAACTACCCGGAGCCCTGCGACTACCCCTGGCCGGTGGTCGCCGAGCGGCAGGGGCCCACCTGGAAGCTCACCGACCTCGCCACCCAGCCGCCCACGGGCTTGATCGTCGACGCCGAGTGGAGCGACATCGGCCTGCCGGTGGGCGAGGACCTGGAGTCCTGGCTCGTGGTCGGCACCGCGGGCTCGGGCACCTGGCGCGGGGTGCTGGAGTGGTGACGCTGCTGCTCGCCGCGCTCGCCTGCGGCGTGGGCTGCGCCGGCACCGCCAGCGACGCCGACGGGTCGAAGGACGCGAGCGACAGCGGGGCGGGCACAGACACCAACCCGGACACCGGCGACACCGACAGCGCCCGTGACTCCGGCGACGACACCGCGCCCGACACCGCCCCCGACACCGCCCCCGACACCGGCGAGCCCTGCGACGGCGACACCGGCGCGGTGGACGGCCCCGACGACGACGGCGACGGCTTCACCGACGTGGCGCACGGCGGCGACGACTGCGACGACGCCCGCGACAACGTGTACCCCGGCGCCCGGGAGGCCTGCGACGGCCTCGACCAGGACTGCGACGGCGACGCGGTGCCGCCCGGGTCGTGCTCGGAGCTGGGCGAGCTGCGGGCCGCGGCCTGGGTGTCGGTGATCGGCGACGCGACGAAGATCCGGACGAGCGCCGCCACCGGCGCCTGGGCCGGCAGCGGGCCGGGCGACGCCTGGCTCCACTGGACGGCGGGAGGCGACGACGTCGACATCGTGGTGGGCTTCCTGGGCGTGGGCGACATGGCCACCACGCCCCGCCCCCGTGCCGCGGACTGGCGGGGCGCGGGCGGCGACGACCTGCTCACCGGGAGGTATGCCGGCGACGTGGACGGCGACGGCCTGGGCGACTTCTGGCAGGTGTGGGAGCCGGGGGCAGGGCCGGTGGCCGCGTACCTGCTCAAGCTGGGCCCGCTGCCCGGCGGTTGCGGACTGGACGACGCCTGGTCCTGGGCCGATGCCGCGGTTCAGAACACCGACACCAGCTTCGAACAGGTCAACCTGCTGGACGCCGCTTCCGACCTCGACGGCGACGGGTTGGCCGATGCGCTGGTCTCGCTCTCACTCGCCGACTCCGAGGCGGGGCGCCTGTACCTGGTCGCCGGCCGGGACATGCTGGTGGGCCAGCAAGCGGAGCTCACCGCCGGGTTCGCGTACGTCACCCCCACCGCGAGTGGAACCGCCGGTGGCAAGCCGTTCTCCATCCCCGACCTCGACGGCGACGGCGCCGCCGAGATGGTGATGGAGGCGGTGTGCGGGGATCCCTACGACGGCGTCAACGGCGTCGTCGTCACCAGCGGCGTGGACCTCCAGGTGGCCCTCGACGCCAGCGGCGGCATCGACGACGTGTCCACATTCCTGTGCCCCGCCGACGGCCACGACTGGCGCTTCCCCATCGCGCTGGAGACCGCCGACGACCGCGCCGCCGACGTGGACGGCGACGGCCGCCCGGACCTGCTGCTCGGCCACGCCCCCGGCACGTCCAGCGACGCGTCCATCGTGTTCGTCGACATGCAGGGCGGCGCCGAGATCTCACTGGAGGACCGCGTGTTGCGCGAGCTCACCACGTGGCAGGACAACGCCTCCGGCGCCGGTGCGGAGGTGGACGCCACGCACTTCGGCGACACGCCCGAGGAGAGCTGGCTCGCCATCGCGTACTACGGCAGTTGCCTCTACCGAGTGGCCGACCTGCCGCTCCACGGCGTGGCGGAGAAGGACGAGGTCCAGGTGCCGTGCATCGACGACAGCACCGACATCCACGCGCAGATGATGGACCTCGTCGACCTCGACGGCGACGGCCTCCCCGAGTGGATCTGGAGCAACAGCAACTACCAGGTCGACGGCGTCGACGTGGGCCGGGTGGACGTGGTCCACGGCTTCGACGTCCCCTACGACGACCCGTCGAAGTGGTGAGCAGCGGCGCGGTTCATCGCGCCCCGGGTCGGCCCCCCGCCTACCACTCCGTGTCCCCCACCATCACCGGCTCGGCGAGCGCACCAACGCTCACGATGCTCGACCGATCCGATGAGCTGTAGCCAGCCGAGGATCCCCAGTACACGTAGGCTGTCCCCGAGTACGACGAGGGCCCGTAGTAGCTGTTGAACACTAGCTCCGGCCAGCCGTCGGCGTCGAGGTCGCCCACGGCCGCGGCGGTGGTGCCGTAGGTGGCCAGCGAGGTCACGTCGGTGGAGCTGAAACTACCCGCGTTGTTCCACCACACCGACGAGTTGGTGGTGTAGCTGCTGCCGCTGTAGTGCCGGGGCAGGACGAGGTCGAGGTAGCCGTCGTTGTCGAGGTCGCGGGCCACGGGGTCGCGGATGCCCCAGGACGTGGAGAGCGTGTCGTACACGCTCGTGGACAGCCCGAGCGCACTCCCCCAGTACACGTAGGTGTAGGTGGTGGTCGACCAACTCCCGCCGTAGTACCCCCCGTAGGTCACGTCGTCGTAACCGTCGTTGTCGAGGTCGGCCACCTCGACGCCGATCGTCCCGGTGGTCGGCAACGAGGCACGGTAGGCGGCGGAGTAGCCGCTTGCTGAACCGTAGTACAGGTAGCTGTTGTTGCTGTACGTCGAACCCGAGTAGTAATTGGCGAAGGCGATGTCGGTGTAGCCGTCGTCGTTGACGTCGCCGGTGGCGACGTCGTAGCAGCCGATTGTCGCGAGCGACGTGCGATCCGACGTGGAATAACCCGCTGACGAGCCCCAGTAGACGTAGGAGTTCGTGGAGTGGCTCGACGCGGAGTAGAAGTTGCAGAACACCAGGTCGTCGTAGCCGTCGAGGTCCAGGTCCTCGGCGAGAACCCGCAGCGCGCCGAGGGTGTCGAGGGCGGTGCGGTCGCTGGAGGACCAACCGGCCGCGGAGCCCCAGTACACGTAGGAATAGGTGGCGTAGGTGGTGTCGTTGTGGTGGTTGGCAAACACCAAGTCGTTGTACCCGTCGTTGTCGAAGTCGCCGGTGGCCACGCCAAGGGCACCGAGCGTCGGCAACGAGAGACGATCCGACGAGGAGTACCCGCTGGCCGATCCCCAGTACACGTAGGAGTTGATTTGCCTCGTTGAACCAGAGTAGTAGCTAGCAACCACCAGGTCCTGGTAGCCATCCTCGTCCAAGTCCGTGGCGAGCGTGTCCCAGGAACCGTAGCCACTCAGCGTGGTGCGACTCGACGTGCTGAAACTGCTGCCGTTGCCAGCGTAGAGGTAGCTGTCGACGGTGTAGTCGCCGTCGTAGTGGCCACCGAGGAGGAGGTCGGGGTAGCCGTCGCAGTTGGCGTCCTCGCAGCCGTCGTAGCCGTCGCAGTCGGTGTCGATGCCGTCGCCGGGGGTCTCGGTCTGGTGCGACCCCGGGTACGCGTCGGGGTCGTCGTCGTGGCAGTCCTCGTCGTCGGCCACGAACCCGGCCGGCGCGCTGTCGCAAGCGGTGGTGGTGGTCGCCGCGTCGCCGTAGCCGTCGCCGTCGCCGTCGGCGTACCAGGTGGGCGCGTCGTCGGCGTCGTCTT
>CAYHRZ010000282.1:0-7157 GCA_964359125.1 uncultured Klebsiella sp.
GACACCGACACCGACACCGACACCGACACGGTGAGCTGCTACGACGTGCAGCAGGGCGCGCTGGGGACAGTCACGCTCGCCGGGGTGATCGTGACCTCGGGACTCAGCGCCGATGGCACGTCGTTCTGGGTGCAGGACGCTGGCGGCGGCACCTGGGCCGGCTTGCGGGTGTACCTCGACGAGGTGAGCTACGAGCCCAGCGTGGGGCAGGTGCTCGACATCTCGGGGCTGGCGCAGGAGTACTACGACGAGACGGAGATTGTCGTGGCCGACGCCGCCGACATCGCCGACCGGGGCAATGACATGCCCACCTCGACCCCGCTGTCGCGTGACCCCGCCGACTGGGAGGCCTACGAGGGCGTCCTGGTGGAACTGTCCGACATCGAACTGTTGTCGGAGGCCGACGGTTACGGCGAGAGCGTCACCAGCTACGCGGTGACCGTCGACGACGCCTTCTTCCCGTACTACGACAGTTTTGGCCCGGGCTACTACGACGCGATCTCCGGCGTCGTCGCCTACAGCTACGAGGCCTTCAAGCTCGAGCCCCGGGACCGCTCAGACTTCGAGTAGGCACGCGCGGCCAGGGCGCGATGGATCGCGCCGCCACGCCAGGGGCGCGGGCTGCGCCTACTCGCCCGTCCCGGGCGGCTCGGCCACCGTCGCGTCGGCGCGGGGCCACATGGGCAGCGCGTCGCTGCCGTCGTCGGCGAGGCAACCCAGCCAGCGCTCGGGGTCGTGCAGCACCTCGCGGATCTTCTCGATGCCGAAGCGGGCGTTGAGCCCGTCGTCGATGCGCTCGTCGAAGCTGAACCGGATCGGCAAGCGCGGGCGGACCACCACTTCGCCATCGACCACCATCGGCGCGAGTTCCACCCTGCCAAACATGATGAACAGCGGGCAGGTGCCGTACTCGTAGAGGTGGTGGTAGCCCGGACCCATGTCGAGGCTGCCGAGGTTGGCGATGAACAACGACGTGTGCATCGGGTCGTCCTTGATGAACGAACCGGGCAGCAGGTTGTAGTAGTTGAGCTGGTTGATGCCCCAGGCCACGGCGCGCAGGAACGGGCGAGGCAGCAGGTTGAAGATGTCGAGTTCCTTGTCGCCCGAGGTCTTCTTGCCGCTGCGCTCCTCGCCGATGCCCGCGTTGACTCGGGCGCACCACTGGGCGAAGGTCTCACCGTCGATGAACTCGAGCTTCACGGTGCCGATCTTCGCCTCGCGGTCGAGCTTCTTCCGCTTCATCGAGAAGGTGAGCCAGCGACCGTTGCGGTGGTAAAGGCGCCGCCCGACCACGAACTGGTTCATGCGCGGGGTGGCCGAGAGCGCGATGCCCGAGGCGGCCACGGTGGCGTGGGTGACGTTTCCCTCGAACTTCGCCCGCGCCTTCTCGACATAGGCCAGGAGCCGCGTCGCATCGACGTGAGCGTCGAAGTACACGACGGACTCGTTGCGCGTCGGCATCAGGTACTGCATGATGCGGCGGAAGGGATGGGTGCGGACGATTGTGCCGTCGGGACGGGATGTTTTGAGCTCCACCGCGAGGTAGAGCACCACCACGGCGATCGCGACGGCGTAGGACCAGTGCATCGGGGCCATCTACCACGGTTCCCGCGTTCGGCGCTCGTTATGCCCCGGGCAGGGGCCGGGGTTATCAGCGCCCCCCGTGCCCCACGTTCCGGTCCTGGCCGCCACCTCGATGTCGCGTTCGCGGCCCGGTTGGCCATCGTGAGCGAGGACCTGCTGAGCATTGGCGAGCGTGTCGACCGGTACGTGGTCGAAGGCGCACTCGGCGAGGGCGGGATGGCCGTGGTGTACCGGCTGCGGCACGAGACCCTGGGCTCGTTTCACGCGCTGAAGGTGCTGAAGGTGGACCGGGCCGACATCCGGGCGCGCCTGGTGACCGAGGGGCAACTGCAGGCCGCCCTGCGCCACCCCAACATCGTCGCCGTCAACGACGTGCTCAACGTGAAGGGACGCACGGGGCTCTTGATGGAGTTGGTGGAGGGGCCCTCCCTCTACGAGTGGCTCTACGACCACCAGCCCACCCCCGGCGAAGCGCTCGAGATCTTCCGCGGCATCCTTGCCGGCGTGGCCCGGGCGCACCGCGCGGGCCTGGTGCACCGCGACCTCAAGGCCGCGAACGTGCTGCTCGACGAGACGGACGGTCGCCTGGTCCCCAAGGTGACCGACTTCGGGCTGGCGAAGGTGCTCGACGACGCCGGCGACCACACCCAGACCCGCACCGGGATGGCACTGGGCACGCCCCGCTACATGGCGCCGGAGCAGATCCGCAACTCGAAGGAGGTCGACGCCCGCGCCGACGTCTTCGCCCTCGGCTGCCTGCTCTACCGCCTGAGCTGCGGGCGCGACCCGTTCGAGAGCGACGACACCTTCGCCCTCTTCGAGTCGATCTGCCACGGCAAGTACCCGGCGCCCGAGTCGCTGAACCCGGCGATCGCGCCCACCGTGCGTGCGGCGATCGTGGGCGCCCTGACCCCGGACCGGGAGCGGCGCCTCGCCGACTGCGAGACACTGATGGCCGTGCTGGACGGCGAGGTGCGGGTGAAGACGCGGAAGCCCGGCGAGGTGGGCGGGACCAGCAGCCAGAGGTTGCCGCGCGTGGCACCGCCCGCGCCGGCGACCGCCGTGTCGTCTGCGCCCTGGCTGGCCCTGGGCGCCGTGAGCATCGCCGGCGGGGCGGTCGTGATCGTCCTGCTCGGCGTTGTGGGCTACCTCTGGGCCACGCGGGAGGGCCCTGCCACGGCGGTGGCCGTCCCCGCAGGCGCCGTCACCGTGGCGGAGACGCCCGGCAGCGGCACGTCGACCGCCGCGGCGGCGGCCGTGGAGAGCCAGCCGCCCCCGGCCGCGCCCGCCCCGGTCGCCGCGCCGGTGATCGCGCCCACGCCGGCCAAGGCCCCGGCCGCCACCGCGCCGATCGACAGGGTGGCAGTCCGCCCCGAGAAACCACCGCGCGAGGCCGACAGTAGCGCGAACCCCGCGCTCCCCAGCACGCCGCCGAGCCCGCCCACCGGCACGGTTCGCGCCACCGGCGACGCGGCGGTGGTGCTGGTGGGCAACGGCAAGCGCAGGTCGCCCGGCGTTGTCCCGGTGGGCACCTACGAGGTGCTGGTGACGTTTCCCGGCCGCGACCAACTATCTGTGGGCAACCTCACGGTCACGGCGGGGGGAACCGTACGCGTGGTGTGCGACGCCGCGTTCGCCAACTGCACCATCCAGTAGGCGGCACGCCTACCAGTCGCCCGACACCACCGCGCCCACGCCCAGGCCCAGGCCTCCGAGACCGAGCACGATGGCCGCCGTCTGCAGGGTGTCGGTCTGGACCATCAGGCCCTCCAACTCGTCGTCGGGTGTGGACAGGTCCTCGAAGCGAGCGTTGCTGTCGCGGGCCAGCAAGAACGCGCCCCCTGCGGCCAGGCCAGCGGCCCCAGCGGCGATGGTGAGCGGGAGGTTTGGTCCCCGGGCGCCACGCGGCGCCACGGACGCCGCGCTGCTCACCACGGCGGTCGCGGCGGCGTAGGGGAAGAGCGGGTCCCCCGGCCAGAGGTAGGAACTCGCCGCCACCGTGCGATCCGCGCGGACGTGCAGGGCGAGGGTGGGGCGCTCACTGGGCCGGTACGGCGAGGGCGTACCGTCGAACGACAAGGCGCCATCGGCCGGGAGCGAGGTGCTGGTCGTGACCGTCGACACCGACGTGGCGGCCGCGTACAGCGCCCGCGCGGGGTGACCGGCGGCCACGATGCTCTCGGGGAACTCGTACGCGGGGTCGATGGCGCGAGCGGCCCCAAAGGCGAGCAACGCGCCGGCGTCGTTGCCTGCGAAGAACTCGCGCAGGCCGGTGACCCGGTGCACCCGCGCGGCGAGCGTGGGGGTGACCGGCTCCGAGAGGCACTCCAGCCCGGCCCGCACCGCGTCGGTGGCCGAGGTGAACGCCACGCGATCCATCAGCTTGAAGGCCACCTGGGCGCTGTCGAGTTGGGCCTCCACCGCCGACGGCGTGCTCGGGCAGGCGGCGTGGGCCGCGTGGACGGCGAACAGGAGGGTGATCACTCGCCACGGAGGTATCACGCCCGCGCGGGCGTTAGCCCGCGGCACGCGATCCCCAGCGCGCCGGAAGCCATGGACACCCTAGGTCGACACCTCATCGCCGATTTCTACGGCTGCGACGCAGGTAGTCTCGACGACGAGGCGCACGTGCGCCGGGCCGTCGTGGCGGCAGCCGGCGCGGTGGGATCCACGGTGGTATCGCTGGCGTCGCACCGCTACGCCCCCCAGGGGGTCACGGCGGTGGCGCTGATCGCGGAGTCGCACCTCTCGGTGCACACCTGGCCCGAGCACGGGTACGCGGCGATCGACATCTTCACCTGCGGCGGACTCGACCCCGGCCCCGGCTTCTCCCTGCTCGCCGCGCGCCTCGGCGCCACCGAGTACCGCGTGCAGCAGATCGTGCGGGGCGCCGACGCGGACCTGGCCCGTCACCCGGCTGCGGGCGGCGACGGCGTGCGCCTGCTGGCCGCGCTGGCACCCCGGCTCTCGGCGCCCCGCGGCACCCTCGGCGGCGAGTGAGCGGCGCCGTGGGTGAGCGCGACCCCCGGCGGGTGGTGGTCATCGGCGCGGGCGCCATCGGGGCCGGCACCGGGGGCCTGCTGTGGGACAGCGGCACCGACCTGCTGCTGGTGGCCCGGGGCGAACACGGCCGGGTGCTGGCGGAGACGGGGCTGGACCTGCGCTTGCCCGCGGGGTCGCGCCGGCTGCGGGTTCCCGTGGGGCGGGTGGACGACGTGCGCGAGGGCGACGTCGTGATCCTGGCCACGATGGGGCACGACACCGAGGCCGCCGTGGCGAGCCTGCCCCCGGGCGTGCCGGTGGTGAGCTTCCAAAACGGCCTCGCCCCGCTGGAGGCGCTGGCGCTCACGCGACCGGTGTCAGCGGCGATGCTCTACGTGCCGGCGGAGCGGCGCGCGCCGGGGGTGGTGGTGCTCGCCGGCTCGCCGTCGCCCGGCGCGATCTTCCTCGGCGGGTGGCCCGGCGGGCAACACGGGGTCGAGACGTGGCTGGCTGGGGCGCTCACCCGCGCCGGCTTCCGCGCCGAGGTGTTCGCCGAGGTGGCCCCCTGGATCCGCGCCAAGGCGCTCACCAACCTCGGCGGCATCTTCGCCGCCCTCTGCGACGAGCCACCCGTCGAGCTGCTCGACGCCACGGTGGCCGAGGCCCGGGCCTGCTTCGCAGCTCTGGGCGCGGAGGTGATCCCCGACGACGTGTTCGACGCGCGCATCGGGCCGATGGAGGTGGTGGCCGTCGACGGGCTCCCCCGCGTGGGGGGCTCCACGCGGCACGCCCTCGCGCGGGGCGACCGGCTGGAGACGGAGTCGCTCCACGGCTACTTCGTGCGGCTGGGCGAGCGGCTGCGCGTGCCCACGCCCGTCAACCGCGCGCTGGTCGCGCTCGCGGCGCGGGCCACGGCCCAGCGTTGGCCCCCGGGCGCCCTGTCCCCCGGCGCGCTCGCGGCGCTGCTGTCAGCGGCGTAGGCGCGGCGCACGCCCGACGCCCGACGCCCGCTCAGTGACCAAACTGCTCGGCCTCGGTGCTCTCCCGCAGCGCCGTCGTCGACGAGAGCCCGCTCGAGATCACCCCGGCCACCGCGTCGAAGTAGCCGGTCCCGGCCTCGCGCTGGTGGCGGACCGCCGTGTAGCCCAGCGCCTCGGCCTCGAACTCGGCGGCCTGGAGCCGAGCGTAGGCCGACATGCCCTCCTGCCGGTACGCGTGCGCGAGCTCGAACGCGGCGTGGTTCAGCGCGTGGAAGCCCGCGAGGGTGACGAACTGGAACTTGTAGCCCATGGCGCCAAGCTCCTGCTGGAACGACGCGATCTGCGCGTCGGACAGCTTCTTCTTCCAGTTGAACGACGGGGAGCAGTTGTAGGCCAGGAGCTTGCCCGGGAACCTCGCGTGGATGGCCTCGGCGAAGCGGCGGGCCTCGGCGACGTCGGGCGTGCTCGTCTCGCACCACACCAGGTCCGCGTACGGCGCGTAGGCGAGGCCGCGGGCGATGGCCATGTCGAGCCCGCCGGTCACGCGGAAGAACCCCTCGGGCGTGCGCTCGCCGGTGCAGAACGGCCGGTCGAGAGGGTCGACGTCGGAGGTCAACAACTTCGCGCTGTTGGCGTCGGTGCGCGCGATCACCAGGGTGGGCACGTCCATCACGTCGGCGGCGAGGCGGGCGGCCACCAGGGTGCGGAGGAAGTGGCTCGTGGGCACCAGCACCTTCCCGCCGAGGTGACCGCACTTCTTCTCGCTGGACAGTTGATCCTCGAAGTGGACCCCGGCCGCCCCGGCCTCGATCATCGACTTCATCAACTCGTAGGCGTTGAGCGGCCCCCCGAAGCCCGCCTCGGCGTCGGCGACCAGGGGTAGGAACCAGTCCCGCTGGGCGCCGCCCTCGGCGGTCTCCACCTGGTCGGCGCGCTGGAGCGCACGGTTGATGCGCCGGACGAGGTTGGGCACGCTGTCGACCGGGTAGAGCGACTGGTCCGGGTACACCGCCCCGGCGGTGTTGGCGTCGGCCGCGACTTGCCACCCGGACACGTACACCGCCTCCAGCCCGGCCCGCGCGGCCTGCACCGCCTGGCCGCCGCTCAGCGCGCCGAGGGAGGGCACGAAGTCGCGACTGTGCAACAGTTGCCACAGTCGCTCGGCGCCGTGGCGGGCGAGGGTGTGTTCGACGACCAGGCTCCCTCGAAGCCGGGCCACGTCGGCGTCGATGTACGGGCGGGTGATGCCGTCGAAGCGGCCAACGGACGGGATGCGGGGGGCACTCATTCGGACACCTCGGGACAGAGCAGGTTGTAGGCGGGGACGGTCAGGAAGTCGGCGAGCGTGTCGCCGGTGCAGAGGTCGAGGAACAGCGCGGCGGCCTCCCGGGCGCGGGGGACCTCGGCGAGGGCGGGCAACTGCTCGGCCAGCACCGACGCCAGGCGGGAGGGGGTGACGACGCTGCCGTCGTCGAGCGCGACGCCGTGTTTCTGCCATTGCCAGAGTTGGGCGCGGCTGATCTCGGCGGTGGCGGCGTCCTCCATCAGGTTGTCGATCTGCACGCAGCCCTGGCCGCCGATCCAGGCGGCGAGGTAACGCACCCCGACGTC
>CAYHRZ010000283.1:0-7137 GCA_964359125.1 uncultured Klebsiella sp.
GCCCCGGCAACCACGTCGACATCCTGGGCAGCTTCGACTTCGGCAGTGGCGAGAAGTCCGACCTCCGCACCGTCACGCTCCTGCAAGACGTGTGGGTGCTGTCCGTGGTCGACGACATCGGCGCCATCACCGCCCGGCAGGTCGTCCCCCTGCCCGACCCGGAGAACCCCGAGGCCTACGAGCCGCCGCCGGGCCCCTCCGACCTGCTGCAGTCCCAGGCCACCATCACCATCGCCGTCTCGCCGGCCGACGCCCAGCGGCTCACCATGGCGCAGGAGATCGGGCGCCTTGGCATCGTGCTGCGGTCGTTGTGGGAGAGCGAGGCCCGCGTGGAGCTCCAACCCGCGACGGTCCAGACGGTGCTGGGCGTGCCCGAGCAGGTGCGGAGCCGGTCCCGGCCCGCCTACCGGCTCATCGAGGGGGGCCTCTGATGTTGCGGAGCACCCTCCTCGCCCTCTCGATCGGCGGCGCGTCCCTGCTGGGCCTGCCGCGGGCCTGGGCCGCAGAAGACAGCGTGCCGGACCAGGTGGTGGTGATCAACAGCCAGAGCGCCATCGACATCCCCTACGCCTTCGGCGACATCAGCGTGGGCAGCGGGGAGATCGTCAAAGTGGTGCCGTTACGCGACGAGAAGCAACTCTTGCTGGCTGGCCGGGAGGTGGGCACCACCAACGTGATCGTGTTCGACACCCGCGGCGTGCGTCGCGACGAGTTCGAGATCACCGTCATCCCGGCCAACCTGGCCAAGGTGATGAAGAACGTCCAGGTCCTGCTCGACGACATCGAGGGCCTGTCGTTCAAGATCGTCAACGACCGCATCTACATCCAGGGCGAGGTGTCGCTCGACGACGAGCTGCGGCGGGTCCAGGACCTCGACACCAAGGAGCCGATGGTGGAGTCGATGGTGACGCTCTCCCCGGTGTCACAGCGGCTGCTCGCGTCGCTCATCCAGAAGGAAATCGGCACGCCGGGGGTCAATGTCCGCCTCGTGGGCCGGAAGATCATGCTCGAGGGCACCGTCCACAGCGAGGCCGCGAGCGACCGGGCCGAGGCCATCGCCACCGCCTACTACCCCGAGGTGGTCAACGTCCTGGAGGTGCGCGAGGTCGAGCGGGTGCCCGGCAAGGCCGAGACCATCGTGCTCGTCGTCCACTTCGTGGAGCTCACCAAGACGCTGACCGACGAGTGGGGCATCCAGTGGACGCCCCTGTCGGGTCCCGGCGTGGAGTTCGAACTCACCTCCACCAACGACGGCAGCGGCTGGTCCGACGTCTCGGGCACCGCCACCGCCAACGTGTCGGCGCTGTTGCCGAGGCTCGAGTCGCTCCGTTCCACCGGCTACGTCCGAGTGATGGAAAATCCCACCGTCTCGGTGAAGAGCGGCGACACGGCGCACATCTTCTCTGGTTCGAAGGTCCCGATTGTCTACATCGACAACGGCGAGAAGGTGGTGGAGTTCATCGACGTGGGCATCACCCTCGACGTCACCCCCTACGCCGCCGGCAGCAACATCGACCTGCAAATCGGGGTGGAAGTGAGCTCGCTCGGCGAGGTGGCGTCCAGTGGCTACCAGTCGATCGACACCTCCGAGATCACCACCTCGCAGTTCTGCCGCGCCGGCGAGAGCATCGTCATCGGTGGGTTGGAGCGCCTGAGCGACCGGGTGAACTACAACAAGCTCCCGAGTGGCGTGGACCTGGCCGCCGAGGGCATCTTCACGCTGTACCGGTCCAAGGACTACAAGAAGGCGAAGTCGCAGTTCCTGGTGTTCATCACGCCGCAGGTGCACGAGTCGTCGAGCACCGCCAACAGGGAGATCCAGGACAAGTTCAACCTGCTGGAGGTGCGACAGTAATGCCCGCCCGGGTGATCGTCGCCGGGGGGGCCCGCGATGGCCAGGGTCGCAGCACCTTCGTCGTCAACCTCGCCTTCTCGCTGCTGAAAGAAACGCGGGCGCGGGTGCTGGTGGTCGACCTGGACCCCCGGGGCGGTGGCGACATCGCGGCGATGATCGGCGTCCCGGAGGCGCGCACCATTGTCGACTTCACCCCGTACCTGGGGCAACTCGACGCGGCCTCCTTCGCCCCCTACATCGCCGCCCACCCGGCCGGCCTCGGGCTGTTGCCGCTGGCCGCCGACATGGAGGGGGCGCTCAAGGCTTCGCCCGACGCCGTGCGCCGGGCCCTGGACCTGCTCGGGTCCATCTGCGACTACGTGGTGGTCGACGCGGGGAGCGGCTGCGACCCCGTCAACATCGTGGCCATGGAGCGGGCGGCGGGGATTCTCCTGGTGACCACCGCCGTCCCCACGGCGCTCAACGCCGCCCGCGCCTTCGCGGACCGCCTGCAAGCCCTGCACTTCCCGCAGCAACTCGTGAAGTTCGTCGTCAACGCCCACGACGAGGCGCTGTTGTCGAAGGAGGCGGTGGCGGCAAGGCTGGGGCGGTCGGCGTTGGTGGTCCTCCCCAAGGACGACAAGCTCAGCAACGAGGCCATCAACCGCGCGGCACCCTTCGTGCTCGATCAACCCCGCGCGACCCTTTCGCGTCACTACGACGAGCTCACCCGCCAGTGTGTGGAGAAGGGCATCTTCGACCAACTCGCGGCCGTCGCCCGCGGCAAGGGCCAGGAGGTGGAGAAGCGGCGCGACGTGGAAGTCACGCAGGAGCAAGAGAAGGCCCTGGAGGGCTTCCTCAAGGCCCGGGGCGGGCAGCGCGGCAAGGCCAGCAAGGAGCTAGACCCGCGCACGAAGTTGAAGATGCTGATCCACAAGCGCCTGCCCGAGGTGCTGGATCTGAAGCGCGTGGACCGCGAGATCGGCAACCGGCCGGACCGCGACAAACTGCTGCGGGAGAAGGCGGAAGCGGCGGTGGCGAAGGTGCTCGACGAGGAAGGCGCAGGGGTCACCGACCGCGCGGCGCGCAAGCGCATCGTGAAGGAAGTCTGCGACGAGGCGCTCGGACTGGGGCCGCTGGAAGACTTGCTTGCCAACGACAATGTCACCGAGGTGATGGTCAACGGCCGCGACAACGTGTTCATCGAACTCAACGGCAAGCTCCAGAAGACCGACCTGTCGTTCACCGACGACCAGCAACTGATGGGGGTGATCGAGCGCATCGTCACCCCGCTGGGTCGGCGGGTCGACGAGAAGTCACCCATGGTCGACGCCCGGCTAGCCGACGGCTCCCGCGTCAACGCGATCATCCCGCCGCTTGCCATCGACGGTCCCTCGATCACCATCCGCAAGTTCTCCAAGGACCCCCTCCAGGTGGCCGACCTCGTGCGCTTCGGGTCGCTCACGCCGGACCTTGCAGACTTGCTCCGCGCCTGCGTGGAGGCCCGGCTCAACGTGGTGATCTCCGGGGGCACCGGCTCGGGCAAGACCACCCTGCTCAACGTGATGTCGAGCTTCATCCCGGTCGACGACCGCATCGTCACCATCGAAGACGCGGCGGAGCTGCAACTGAGGCAGCCGCACGTCGTGCGCCTGGAGTCCCGTCCCGCAAACATCGAGGGCGTGGGCGAGGTGAAGATCCGCGACCTGGTGAAGAACGCTCTGCGCATGCGGCCCGATCGCATCGTGGTGGGCGAGTGCCGCGGCGCCGAGGCCGTCGACATGCTCCAGGCGATGAACACCGGCCACGACGGCTCGCTCACGACGGTACACGCCAACTCTACACGGGACGCGATCGCTCGTCTCGAGACACTGGTGATGTTCGCGGGGCTGGACCTCCCGAGCCGCGCCATCCGCGAGCAGATCGGCGCGGCGATCAACATCATCGTACAGGTGTCGCGACTGAGCGACGGCAGTCGTCGCATCGTCTCGGTGGCGGAGGTCTCCGGCATGGAGGCGCAGACCATCACCTTGCAGGAGATCTTCGCCTTCAAACAGACCGGCGTCGGCCCGGATCGCAAGGTGATTGGCAGCTTCGGCCCCACGGGGTTCGTGCCGAAGTTCGTCTCCAAGCTCACCGAGATGGGCATCGCCGTGCCCCGGGGCGTGTTCGGCACGCCGGCGCAGGCGGCGGCCTCGGTACCGCGGGGGCGGGCGTAGTGGACTTGCTCCCCGGCTTCTGGGACCTGCGGACGGGCATGCGCCTGTTCGCGCTGGGCCTCTCGGCGCTGGCCTGGGCCTGGGTGGGATGGAACCTCGCACCGCACGCCTGGCGCTGGTGGACGGGTTCCACCGACGGCTACGTGAGCTGGATGTTGTCGGAGTTCGACCGGATGTTCATCGAGGTGCCGCGCTGGGTGTGCATGGCGGCCATCCTCACCTCGGTACTGCTCTTCGGTGCGCTCGGCTTCTGGGTCACCAGCGCCATTCCCTGGTCGCCGGGCTACCACGTCATCCGGGCACTGGTGGTGGGCATCCTCGTGGTCGGCCCCTTCGGCTTGCCGACCGGGTTCAACCTGCCCCGCTTCGTGGTGGAAAAGATGTGGGAGCACCGCATCCTCACCTTCGAGGACCAGATGCTCGACGCCTTGGCGTTCATGTCGAACGGCCTGAAGTCGGGACTGTCGCTCTTGCAGTCGATGGACATGGTGCGCGAGGAGTTGCCCAACCCCATCTCCCAGGAGTTCGCGCTCACGCTCAACGAGCAGCGCCTCGGCGTGCCCCTGGAGGATGCGTTGTTGAACTTGGAGAAGCGGGTGGGCACCGAGGACGTGCAGATCGTCGTCACCAGCATCAACATCCTGCGGCAGTCGGGCGGGAACCTGGCGGAGACCTTCGACACCGTGGCCAACACCATCCGCGAGCGCAAGAAGGTGGAGGGCAAGGTGCGCAGCCTCACCGCCCAGGGCGTGGCCCAGGGCGTGATCATCGTGATGATGCCCTTCGTGCTCGCCTTCGCGCTGTGGGTGATGGACCCGGTGCTGATCTCGCGGCTCTGGACCACCGCGCTCGGCTGGGCGCTGATCTTCCTGATGCTCACCCTCCAGGTGATCGGCGGCACGATGATCAAGCGCATCGTGAAGGTGCAGGTCTAGCGAGGGCGCCCGCGCCGGGCCTACACGCCGGGCCTACACGCCGGGCCTACACGCCGGGCCTACACGCCGGGCCTACGCTGGGGAGCGCTCCCTCGGGGTGTCGGCGGCGGGCTCGGGGGCCGTCCAGCCCTCGTAGAACTCGTCCATGGGCACCGGCTCGTCGACCCCCGCCACCGCCACCTCGCCGTCGGTGTAGGTGACCACCCGCCACTCGGAGGGGCCGACGCGGCTCCAGACGTCGGCCCAGGCGGGCGCGGCTGTCCACGTGGACGATCCCGTCCACGCTCGCCCGGAGACGGTAGTGCGCCGTCTTGGCGCCCACGTCGTAGTCGGCGGTGGAGTGGGAGAGCACCTCGAGCAGCAGCTTCGGGTTGCGGAGTGACTCCGGCCGGGTGGGGGCCCACTCCGGCTGGCCGCACACCACCACCACGTCGGGGTAGGCGTACAGGCCCGTCTCCGAGATCGTGACGCGGAGGTCGGGCCCGTGGACCCGGCAGGGCTTCTTGCCGTGGAGACGCGACCCCAGGGCCGCGACGACGTTTCCCCGCACGATGCTGTGCGCCTCGGTGACGCCCGTCATGGCGACGACCTCGCCGTTGACGAACTCCACCTTCTCCGGGCTCGCCGCGTCGAGGGCAAGGTACTCGTCGAGGGTGAGGCGGGTGGCGGGCGGTGCCATGGCCCCATCTTTGCGCGAGGTCGCGGCGGGCCGGCTATGGTCGCGCGGTGAAGCTACTCCTCCGCTCGCTCTGGTTGCTCCCCCTCCTCGCCTGCGACGGTGATCCGGCCCCGGCCGGGGAGACCTGGACCTGCGCTATCGAGGAGGCGATCCCCGACTACAGCAACGAGATCGGCTGCTGGGACGACTACGAGAAGCTTGCCTCGTTGCCCCTCGACGCGAGCATCCCCGGCGCGCAGTCGGTGAAGACGCTGGTGGATCGCACCGACGACAACGCGCTGTACTTCACCAACAGCCGGTGCTACCCCATCCACTGGGACTTCGCGTCACAGTTCCTCTCGGGCAACGGCCTGGCCCCGGTGGGCGACTTGGCGCTGTTCAATACCACCGAGTACTACAGCCCGGATCGCCGTTTCATCCTCGGCGCGGTGAACTACTACGCCGGGCCGGGAGCCTGGGCCTACGAGATCGCCCCCTACGACACCGCCGACGCCACCATGATCCAGACCGCCTACGAGGCGATCCGCGACCACGCCTACTTTGGTGGCGACCTGGCGTTCCACCCCACCTCGGTGGAGCAGGAAGCCCTGGCAGAAACGCTGCCGTCGAGTGTGAAGATCGTCTCCACGGCGACGCTCTTCGAGGGCATCGACTACCAGCCCCTCAACACCGGGACCAGCACCGGCATCCTGCGCTTCTACGCGGCCGACGACGTGGACGGCACCTACACGCCGTTCCGCGAGATCGTGGTGCTCGACGGCGTACCAAACGACATCAGCATCGTCGCGGGGATCATCACCGCCGAGTTCCAGACGCCGCTGGCGCACATCAACGTGCTCAGCGTGAACCGGGGCACCCCCAACATGGCACTCCGCGACGCGCTGTCAAACAGCACTCTGCGGGCCCTGGAGGGCAGGTGGGTGTCGCTGACCGTCACCACCGACAGTTGGACCATCGAGGAGATTACCGAGGCCGAGGCGGAAGCCTACTGGGAGGAGCACAAGCCCGAGCCGATCACCGTCACCCCCATCGATGTTTCCGTCACTGAGCTGCGTGACGTGGACGAGATCGTCGACACGGTGGATCTCACCGCGTCGATCAAGGCGAACATCCCCGTGTTCGGCGCCAAGGCAACGAACTACGGTGGCCTTCGGCTCATCGGCAGCGAGGTGCCGGTGCAGGACGGGTTCGTGGTCCCGATGTACTACTACGACCAGTTCATGGACGACCACGGGCTGTGGACGGAGATGGCCACGATGATGGCGGCGGCCGACTGGGGGGACCCGGCCTACCGGGAGGTGGAGCTGGAGGCGTTCAAGGACCGGATGCGCGAGTTGCCGATGCGGAGCGAAGTGGTGACGGCGATCACCGAGCGGTTCCTCGGACAGTACCCCAGTGGCGAGAAAGCGCGCTTCCGCTCGAGCACCAACGCCGAGGACCTCGGTGACTTCACCGGCGCGGGGCTGTACA
>CAYHRZ010000284.1:0-7119 GCA_964359125.1 uncultured Klebsiella sp.
TGGCCAGCGCCAGGGCAAGGAGGAAAAGCAAGCCGCGCAGGGTAACGAGTCGCCGGGCGTCGGCGGGTTACCCGGCGCCGCCATGCGTCCAGGCGAGCCTTCCAGCACCGCGCGTTGGGTCGCGTTCGCCCGCGGCCTCGCCGCCTACGAGTCGCCGCCGCTGGTCCAGGACCCACACGCCGTGGAGCTCCTGGATCCCCCCTGGTCGAGCCTCCTTCGGCTCGCCGCGAGGTACCCCCGTTCCAGCGGCGTCCTGGTCAGGGCGCTGGACGTCGTCAGCTTTGGGCGCTCGCGGTTCATGTCGTACCGCACCCGCGTGCTCGACGACGTGCTCCGACACGCGGTCGCGGAGGGGATCGACCAGGTGGTGATCCTCGGCGCGGGCCTCGACGCACGGGCCTGGCGGCTCGCCGAGTTGGCCGGGGCGACGGTATTCGAGGTGGACCACCCCGATACCCAGAGCTACAAACAACGCCGGGTGGGCGCGGGGAGGGTGCGGTTCGTACCCGTGAACTTCGAAGTGCAAACCGCCGCAGAGGCCTTGGTGAGCGCCGGATTCGACGCCTCGCGACCTGCCGCGGTGATCTGGGAAGGGGTGGTGATGTACCTGCCGCCGGCCGCCATCGACCACACGCTCAGCACGATGCGACAGGTGCTCGCGCCGGGGTCGAGGCTCGCGGTGAGCTACTCGCGCCGGGGTTCCCCGCTGGGACAGGTGGAACGCCGAGTAGTGGGCTGGGTAGTGGGCAGCGCCGGGGAGACGTTCCGCCACGACGAGGAACCCGCCGAGATGGCCCAGCGCCTCCGGCAGAACGGCTACGCGGTCACCTGGGACGAGGGCCATCCCGACTGGGCCCCTCGCCTGCTCGGCAAGCGCCAGGGCTGGGACCTCCAGCGCATCGTGTTGTGCACGCCGACCTAGCGGTCGTAGCGACTACGCCTTGCCCAGCTGTTCGCGCACCTGGGCCACCAGCTGTTCGGCCCGGTACGGCTTGCGGATGAAGCCCGCCAGCCCGAGCCCGGTGAAGCGGCTGGTGGCTTGCTGCTCGTTGTAGCCGCTCGAGAGCAGCACCCTGAGATCGGGCCGGAGAGCCCGCATCTCGTGGAAGGTCTCCTCGCCGTCCATCCCCGGCATCGAGAGGTCGAGCAATACGAGCCGCACCTGCTCCCGGTGCTCGCGGAACGTGGCCACGCCCGCCTCGCCGTTGCTCGCCTCCATCACCGCGTAGCCGTGGTACTCGAGTACGGCGCGAGCGAAGTCGCGGACGGCGGGCTCGTCGTCGATGACCAGCACGGTAGCCGTGGCCGCCGAGGTCGTGGCGGCCTGCGCGTCGGGTTCGCTCGAACAAGCCGGCAAGAGCACGCGCACGGTGGTACCCCGCCCCGGCTCGCTGTACACCCGGATCGCGCCCTTGTGCCCGCGCACGATGCCCATCGCCGCTGCCAGCCCCAGCCCGTGGCCATGCTGCTTCGTCGTGAAGAACGGGTCGAACATACGACGTCGCGTGGCCTCGTCCATGCCGCAACCGGTGTCGGAGACCTCGACCGAGACGTAGGTGCCCGGCGACAACTCGTCGCCAAAGCCCGGGTCCAGCGAGACGTCGTCGAGGGTCACTGGGGCGACATGGATCACCACCTCGCCGCCGCTCTCGGGGAGCGCGTCGCCCGCGTTGGTGAGGAGGTTCATCACCACCTGCCGCACCTGGGTGGCATCGGCATCGACCCTCGGGAGACTCTCCGCCACGCTCACCGACAGCTGGGCGCGGCGGGGCAGCGAACTCCGGAGCAAGTCGGTCGTCTCGCGGACGAGCGCGCCGATGTCGACCGGCTCAACCACGAACCGCCCCTTCCCCGAGTAGGCCAACATCTGGCGGGTGAGGTCGGCGGCGCGCTCCGCGGCCGACAAGAGCCGCTCGATGTCGGGCCGAGCCGGGCTGCCCGGCGCCAACTTCAAGAGCGCGAGCGAAGCGTTTCCGACCATCCCCACCAGCAGGTTGTTGAAGTCGTGGGCGATGCCGCCCGCGAGCACCCCGAGAGCTTCCATGCGCTGGGCGCGTTGCAAGCGGACCTCGACGCGCTCCGCCTCCAGCCGGCGACGCTCCGTGACGTCGATCGCCACGCCCATCACCGCACCATCCGCCACCCGGTCCACCCGCGCCTCGTAGTCGCGGTCTGACAGGCTGAACGCGAAACTTCCTGGGGCGCCGTCGAGCGCGGTGCGGTGCAAGGGCACCACGTCCACGCCGGCGGCGAGCCCACCGATGAAGTCGGCCACCGGCTTGCCCAGGAGGTCGGTCGGCACCAGCCCCAGGCGCGAAATCTCGGCGCCACCCACCCAGGTTACCGCCAGCGCCTCGTCGACGGTCCAGACGAAACCCGGGAAGTGCTCCAGCACCAACCGCAGGCGTGCCTCGCGCTCCTGCAAGGCCACCCGCGCGTCGCGCAGTTCGGTGATGTCGCGCGAGATGCCCAGCAGGTAGACCGCCCGCCCCTCCGCGTCGCGGATGGGGATTTTCCGCGTGTGCAACCACCGCAAGCCGTGGGGGCCGGTGTGGATGGGCTCCTCGGGGATGTCGAGCACCTCCTCGCCCGCGAGCACCTCGCGGTCCTTCACGGTGAAGAAATCAGCCTCTTCACGGGGGAAGAAGTCGTAGTCGTTGCGCCCGATCAAGTCGGCTTGCGCAAACCCCAACAGCCGTTCGCCGGCCCGGTTGAAGCGGACGAACCGCAGCTCGTCGGCGTCCTTGACGAACACCATGTCGGGGAGGTGCTCGACGATGCTCTGCAGGAGCAGCGCGTCGTTAGGGGACGGTGCAGGGGGCATGGCCCACGGCGTTATCACGTCGCCCACGAAATGCGGGGGCTACCCCGTCAGTTCCGCCTCAGGGGCACACACCCTCCCATGGCATCGGGCAGGCCTCGCCCGTGGTGTCGTCGGTGGCCTCGTACACCACCACCTCCGCGACGTTCCAGTCCTGGTTCCCGTCCTCATCCGCGACCAGGACGTAGAGGCTGACCACCTTCGCCCACCAGGCCCGGACTGCTGCTCGTCCACGTACACGCGTCGGCGCTGTCCTTGAGGCCGTCGCAGTCGTTGTCGATGCCATCGCACCACGCCTGCGCCCCGGGTCCGGTCGTCGCGTCGGTGTCGTCGCAGTCGTCGTCGACCTCGGCGTAGCCGCCGTGGTCGTCGTCGACCATGGGGGAGCCCGTGTCGACCCCGGTCGACCACGCGTAGAGCGCCACGCGCACGTCCGGGTGAACCGGGTCGTCGGACGACACGAAGAGCGCGCAGTCCGAGGGCGACTCGGCGGTAGGGGAGAAACCCGCGGTCAACTCGACGCTCGTCCCCGGTCCCAGCACGGTTCCCGCCGGGACGCCCGCCACCAGGGAGAAGTCGGATTGCACCCGGCGTCGAGGGTCGCACCGGCCAGCGCGAGGTCGCCGTCGCCCGCGTTGCTGATCGCCAGCACCTGCTCGATTGTCGACCCGTCGGCCAGGGGCGAACCGAAGTCGACCGACGGCGGACTGATGTCGATGCTCGCGACGCCGGGGCGCTCGGCGTGCAGGTAGACCTGCTGCAGCCAGTTCCTTGGGTCGCGGGCGTAGTCCGGGAGCCGCGCGCTCGCCGTGGCGCCGAGTTCGAGCACGCCGAACTCCAGGAGGGTGGTGGAGAGCGCCATCACCGGCGGGGAGGCACAGGCAGCGACCGCCGAGTCATCCGCGTCGCAGGCCACGAGGCAGAGGCCGACGAGCGTGGAGGCGGTCGCGGGGCTCGTTCGTGGCCGATCCATGACCGCACTCTAGCGAAAGACTTGGTACGAGGCGCAAACTCACCCGGCCCCCGGGAGCCGCTCAGCTCCGCCGAAGCTCGCGCACCTTCAGGCCCAGCTGGTTGAACCGCAACTGCACCTTGCGCGCGTGCTCGTCGCTGCCCATCAGCACCCGCGCCATGGCAGCGAAGTCGCCGTCTTCCTGCTCCCACAGCCGGGTGAAGTACTGGCGCTCCACGTCCTGGGCCACGTGGTTGAGCGTGGGGTCGGGTCGAATCGCCACGTCGCAGTGCCACCCGCCCTCGTGGCGGGGGCGGTCCACCGCCACCGCGCGCAAGAGGTCCCGGACGAGCTTCGGGCGCACCTGCACCACGTCGGAGCGAGCCCCGCCGCCGATGCCGGCGAGCTCCGCGAACGTGAACGTGAGCGCGTTCTCCACCACCATCGAGAACTCGCGGAGGTTGCCGGGCCAGCGGTGCCGTCGCAAGAGTCGCAGGGTGCGGTCCGGGAACAGCAACACCAGGCGCCCGGGGACCGACGCCGGCACGTCGCCGCCGAGGGCCACGAACACCTCCCCCGCGGGGGCCAACGCGGTGCCGGGGGGCATGCCCACCCGCTCGCGGTAGTCGGTGACGAGGGGCAGGATCGCGGGCGACTCCACGGCCCGCGCCGCCGTCCACTCCAGGAGGCGCGAGAAGTCGCCCCGGCGCTGGACCAGAGGTGGCAGGACGACCGTGCAGGCGGGGTTCAGCCGCATGTAGAGGTCGGCGCGGAAGCGCCCCTCGCGCACCATCGCGGGCAGGTCCTCGTGCGTGGCCACGGTCAACTTCACGTCGACGCGGCGCTCGGCGGCGTCGCCGATCCGGGTGAGCACCCCCTCCTGGAGCACGCCCAGCAGCATCTTCTGCACGTCTTCGGGCATGTTCCCGACCTCGTCGAGGAACAGCGTGCCCCCGTCGGCCTCCTCGAAGGCACCCTTCCGGTCCGCGACGCTGCCGGTGTAGGCACCCCTCGCCGAGCCGAAGAGCTGCGCCGCCACCAGGTCGCGCGGGAGCGTGGAGAGGTCCACCGCGACGAACTTGCCGCGGCGGCCGGACCGCGCGTGGATCACGTGCCGCGCGACGAGCGACTTGCCCGTGCCGGTGGGTCCGCCCAGGATCACCGGCAACCGGCCACGGGCGAGCACGTGGAGCCGGGCCCGGATGCGGCGCATCTCGCTGGAGCGTCCCCAGAAGACGGGGCCCTCGGCGTCGCGACCGCGGCGCGCGGCCATGACGTTCTCCACCTGGGCGCGCAGGGCGCGGGCGTCGATGTAGTCGTCGTCGAGGAAGTACGTGTATTCCTCGGCGTCGAGGCGCTCAGCGGCCTTCTCGAGCGCCACCTCGTCGCGACTGGTCATCAACACGACGGGCAGATCCGGCAGGCGTCGCCGCAGGCGGGCCAGGATTTCCAGGCCCTGGCGCTTCCGCACGCGGGCCACGACCTTGGCGTCGGCGCCGGCGGGGAGGCCCACGAGTTCCGACTCGGGGATGTCGAAGTGGACGTCGAGGAGCACCAGGTCGATGTCGCGACGTTGGGTGCGCAGCAGCGCTGCCGCCTCCGACCAGGACCGCGCCGGTCCGAGGTAGCGGTGCTCGGGGATGGCCCGCCTGCACAGCTCGGCGTAGCGATCCTGGTCGTCGATGACGAGGATGGTGGCCATCAGTCGCGCGCCCGCTCGGCCAAGCGGCGGCAGGCCTCGGCCAGCGTGCGAGCGACCTCGGCCAGCGCCCGGAGGCCGTCGCCGTCGAGCGCCGGCAGGCGGGCCATGCCGTGGCCGGCGTCGGCCACCAGGCGATCGATCTCCTGGACGTCCATGGCGTCCACCGACGGGCGCAGCCGCGCCCACAACCGCACGCAGTCCTCGTCGCCGTGGGGGCCACGCCGGGTGCGAAGCAGGTCGTGGGCCAGGGCCTCGCGCAGTTCCTCCACCGGCGCCTCGTGGTCCAGCCACCGGGCCTCGAGGTGCACGTACTTGCCGAGGTCGTGGCGCACCCGGTCGGCCGCCTCTCGCGAAGACATGACGCCCTACTAGCAACTGGGGCGACGATCCGCTGGCCGGCCGGGCAGGAACGTGGCACAATGAGCCAGCGGAGGTGCCCGTGATCGCAATTCTGTTTTCGACCGTGCTCGGTGGTTGCGCCGCCGAGGTCGACGTGGATCTCGACGACGACGGCGACGGCTTGCTCACCAGCGCCGAGGAGAGCCTCGGTTCCGATCCCTACGTGGTCGACAGCGACGGCGACGGCGTCGGCGACGGCGACGAGTTCAAGGGCCACACCGACCTGCTCGACCCGAACGAGTACCCCTACGCCGGCGGCTGGGAGATCGGCACCTGCAAGGACGACATCAACGGGGAGGGCTTTTCCGAGGGGGAAGTCAGCGACAACTGGTCGATGATGGACCAGTTCGGGCAGAACGTCAGCCTGTACTCGTTCTGTGATCGCGTGGTGTACCTGGTGTTCGCCGCCTTCTGGTGAGGCGCGTGCCAGTCCGAGGCCGGTGGCCTCGAAACGCTGTACCAAGGCGGCAAGAAGGACGGCTTGATGGTCCTGGAGGTCATCACGGAGAACAACGACTACGAGGTGCCCAGCCAAGCGGACCTCCAGGAGTGGGCCGACACGTACAGCCTCACCATGCCCGTCCTCGCCGACGCGGAGAGCATGTTGTGGACCTACGCCGAAGACGAGGGCGGCAGCGTGGGCCTGCCGTTCACGGTGGTGATCGACCGCGGCGTGGTGATCGACACGATCCAGAGCGGGGCGAACTCCAGCCGGGCTGAGGCTCTGCTCTAGGCAACCGCCTTCGCGGGGTGCGTAGGACCCGTGGCGGGTGGTACGTGGTCCGGCCCCACGGAGATTCTGATGGCGATGATGGCCTGGCTCTTGTGCATCGTGTCGGCCCTGGCTGGCACCGGCCTGGTCGGGACGGCGCCGCTGGTGGCCGACGGCACGACCACCAGCACCGTGCGGGCCTACGTCGAGCGCTGTCCCTCGGGCGCCCGGGCGAGGGTGAAGGCCGAGGCGGGCAAGGTGGCGTCGGTGGCCATGGGCGCGGACTGCATCGTGAGCTTCGAGTACACGCCCCCCGCCGTCAGCCAGCCCAAGTCACTCCCGGTGGCGGTGATCGTCCAGGGCGACGAGCAGACCGTCTCTGTGCCCGTGGTGCCCCCCTTCGCCGGCGAGGTGGCGATCACCTTCGACCCCGTCACCCTCGGCGCGGGGCAGAGCGCGTCGGTGAAGCTCGTCCCCTCCGGCACGTCCCCAGTGGCCGCGGACCGCAGGCGCTTCGTGCTCACCGCGAGCAC
>CAYHRZ010000285.1:0-7072 GCA_964359125.1 uncultured Klebsiella sp.
TACGCCAGGGCTCGGGGTGGGAGAGGTGATCGGGCGCCGGGGCCGCGGCGGCCGCCAGGAGGACGAACGCGCCAAACGCCAGTAGGCCCGCGACACGGCGATTCATGCGGTCGCCTCACTCGAGGCCGGGGCGGCAGCGGCGTCGGTGACGGCCGGCGCCCGACGCACCCAGACCGCCACCGCGATCTCCACGAGAGCCTGTGCCACCAGGAGAGCCGCGCTGACGGTTGCGACCGCCGTGGCAGCCGCCAGCACCACCCCGAAGTCCTGGAGCAGGGTGCCCGCCCACAACAGGTCGCCCAGGCCGTTGATGCGCAAGACGACCTCGACCACGACGGTACCGCTCAGCAGGTGGAGCACCCGGGCGCGCATCTGCCCCGCCAACGCCGGCGCCACGTTCGGCAACATGTTGGCAAGCGGCCGCTCGCCCCGGAGCACCGCGATGCCGACGTAGCGCTGGTTGCGCTCAGCGGAAAACAGGGCCCGCACCCCCGCGACCGCCGCGGCGAAGGCGCCGTCGGCCAGCCCCAGCACCACCGCGCCGAGCACCAGCCGCAGGCGCGTGGCCTCGGGGAGGAAACTCTCGGCGCCGTACTCCAACTCGACGTAGGCCGCGCCCAGCAGGGAGAACACCACCGCCGGCACCAGGCCCACGGCGTGGAAGGCACCGTCGGCGCGGGCCGGGATGAGCCCCGTGGCGGCGCCGACCGCCCCGAGCACCAGCGGCAACAGGGCGAAGAGCACCAACTTCACCGTGGTCGGCACGGACTCGTCGAGCAAGTCGCGCACCGGCAACCCCTGTTCCACCCGCCACGAACGCCCGAAGTCGCCCGACGCCGCGTCGGCCAACCACGCCGAGAAGAACTTCCACGGGCCGCCGTCGAGGTTCCACCGCGCGGCCAACTCCGCCGTGCCCCCGCAGGTCTCAGGTGGACAGATGATCTCTGCGGGGTCCCCGGGCAGCGCCCAGATGAACATCGTGATGATCGCAGGCACAGCGATGGGCAATACCAACGCCGCGAAAAGGCGTACGCCGGGGCGAATCCACCAGGCGGTCATGCGCCCGGCCTACTGGTACTTCCAGCCGTCGACTTCGGTCCAGTAGTTGAAGGGCGCGATGACGTTCCCGCGCACCTCCGTGCGCCAGGCGCTCTTGGTGTCCAACTTCCAGAGGAACAAGTACGGCAGATCGTCGGCGAGGAGAGCGTGAAGCTTGTGGTAGGCGTCGTAAGCGGCTGTGTCGGTCCGGGCCTGGTTGTACTCGACCAGGAGTTGATCAGCCCCGCTGCTGCTGTAGTTGAAGACGTTGCGCGCGCCCGTGGTGGTGCCCGCGCGGGTCTGGAAGAGGTCGTTCACCTCGTCGACCAGGCCGAAGGACCACTTCCCGATCAGCAGGTCGTACTCGGTGGCCTTGCCGGTCACCACCTTGCGTGCCCAGTCGTCGGCCGACACCTTGCTCTCCTGGCGGTCGAAACCAGCAGCGGACAGTTGGTTGCCCACCTGCGTGAGCAAGTCGGGCGCTTCCACGTCGAGCGAAGCCATCATGCCGATGTTGAGCGTGACCGGCGAGCCCTTGTAGTGCCAGCGACCGCCGATCTGGGTGAGGCCAGCCTCGGTGAGCAGCTTGGTGGCGGTGGCGCGATCCGACTTCTCTTTCACCGGCACCTGCCGGTTGTAGAAGGGCGAGGACTGCACGAAGGGGCCCGAGATGAACTCGCAGGGGCTGTTTTGCTCGCCGGGCTTCACACCGACGGTGAGCTGCCGCAGGTCGCTCCGGTCGATCACGAGGTTCAGCGCCTGGCGAACCTTCTTCTCGACGAGCGCCCCCTTCTTGGTGTTGACCGCCACGAACCACCAACTCCGCAGGTCGTAGCTCTTGAGCTGCAGGTCGTCCGAGGCGGAGACGTCGGGCCGGTAGGGCGGCGGCACGGCAATGATGCCCTGGACGCCGTTGGACTGCAGCGTCTTGACCTGCACGAGCGGATCCTGCACTTCCTGGAGGGACATCTGCGGGATCGTGGGGGCGTGGTGCGCGTTGGCGTACGCCTCGAACGTGACCCCGCGCCGCCCCTTGTTGCCCTTGAACGCGCCCGAGCCAATCGGGTGCTGGCTGAAGTCGTCGTCGGGGACGATGGCCGTCTTGCCGCCGAACTTCTCCGAGGGCAGGAGCGAGAACATCAGGCGTTCTTGCGGGTTGTGGAACACCTTGGTGAACCGGATGGTGGCGACCTGCGGCGTGGTGGCGTCGCAGCCAGCGAGCACCCCTCGGTAGCCCTCGGCGATGGGGCTGGTCGTGCCCGGGTCCAGCATCGCCTGTACGGTGAAGCACACGTCCTTCGAGCTCACGGCGGTCCCCGAGTGCCACTTCAAGCCCTGCTTCAAGGTGATCTTGTAGGACTTCCCGCCGTCGGCGAGCTCACTCTTCTCGACCAGCCGACTCATCATCCGGTTGTCGATGGCGCTGTGGAAGAACAGGCGGTCGAACACCAGTTCCTGGGCCCGGTAGTCGGCCATCGAGCTCGCGTAGAGCGGGTTGAGGGTGCCGGGCAGCTGCTCCTCGTAGAACGAGAGCGGCGCGCCCGCCAGCGCCGTGGCGCAGGCGAGGCCGAGGGCCACGAGGGCTCCACGCGGCACCGGCGACCGGGTGGCGTCCTGGGCAGAATCGGGGGGTCGGGTTGACATCGCAACTCCTCAGTGCATGGGAACGCCGGGAACGGCGTTCCGGCTCAATCGGATGTGAAGGGCGTCGAGCGGAGCCCGGGCGATGGTTAGCCCAGGGAGCAGCGACAGGTTCTGGTGGACAATCTCGGCGGCACGGGGGGTGTTGCGGTTGCCCGCGTCCCATGCTGCCACGAACAGGTAGAAAAGGGGATCGGCCGCCGCGCCCAGGCTGCGATCCAGCGCATTGATCCGGAGTCGTCCCGACGCGTCGCTGTCGCCCCGGGACCGGGCGACCAGGTCCAACGCGCGGAGCACGCCCGCGCGGGCGTAGTCGGCAAACGGGCGGTGGAAGCCGTCGGCGGTACCGCCGTTGGCCGCCGCCATCGCGGTCTCGATCGCGCTGCCCACGTCGGCCGCCTCGTCGACGACGCAGTCGACGTCGAGCCGCGCTCCGCGCGTGCACGCGCGCGCCACCGCCGCGTAGGTGCTGCTGGCCGCCATGGCCTCGGTGGTATCGCGGCCCTGGGACACGTTCGCCACGTATTGCATGTCGGCAGCACTGACGTAAGCCGACATGAACAGCCACGTGTCGGTCGCGGCGCTGTTCGCGCGCTCGGGCGGCGCCTCGAGCGGCAACCGGAAGGGGTCCAGGTACTGGTCGATCGTCTCGGCCGCGGCGGGATCGGCCTCCTTGGCCTTCGCCTCGTGCCACCGCGAGAGCGCCCACATGTCGCCGGGATCCCCGGTGGCGACCGAGCCGACCTCGCCCTGGAGCGGGCAGTCGATGGTGGCGAGATCCGCGCCCGGCAGGTCGCCCACGGCGCCGGCGAACCGGTCCACCCCCGCCGGCACGTCGGGCAGGCCCTGGCCAGCCCACGCCGCCCACGCGGCATCGCGCCCCGCGATCGGCTTCGCTGTCGACGCGCCCGAACCACCCAGTTTCGCTGTTTGGTCGGAGTTTTTCGTGAGCGCCCCGCTCACGCCGAGCAGGTAGCTCACCTCGGCGGGATCCGACGGCTGGTAGTCGGCTCCGTACACCTGCAGGGTGGCGTTGGCTGCCAGCAGCGCCGCCTGCCGGTACATCGCAGCGTACTCGGCGTGCGCCCGGGCCGTTGCAGCGGGGTCGTTCTCAGCCACGAAGGCCCGTAGTGCCTCGTCGCGACGGTTCCCGAAGTACGCCACCCAGCTCGCCCGGCCTTCGTACGGCGCCCGGCTCTCCAGCTTGGCCATGCGGACCTGCCAACTGCCGTCGATCAACGCGGCAGGCACAGCCGTGGCCGCCGGCGCCGCTTCCGGGCCGGTGACCTCCGAGTCACCCGTGCACGCGAGGATCGCCGCCAGCAGTTGCGGTGTCAACCGGGGCTACCCCTCACAGAAGGTCTTGTTTCCGGCGGCCGACACGCAGATCGCCATGGCGTTCTTGGTGTCCTGGCTGCTGGCCTTGGCGTAGTCGAGCCACTCCCGGGCGAAGTCCTTGGTGGTGCCCCGCCACTTTGCCGCCTTGCCCTCGTTCTCGTCGGTGTGCTCCTTCGTGGCGAAGGTCTCTTCCGCGTCGGCCCAGAGCTTGTTCGCGGCCTCGGTTTTCATCCGGTAGAGGTCGTAGACCCGCTTGGTGTACGTGGCACCGGACCAGGCCTGCTTGTTTTCCAGCGCGTAGTCGGCCCAGCGGATCACGCCGGTGGCCCGCCCGACGCCGCCGCGGCTGAGCTGCGTGGCGTACTTGAAGCACATGTTGGGATCGGAGCGATCGAGTTCCTCGAGGTGCCGCTTCACCAGGCGTTCCCACTCCGCCTTGTCGCCCTTGCCCTCGGCGTTGGCGATGAGCACCCGCGACAGCTTGTCTTTCATGGTCTGCGCACCCTCGGACGCGATGCGCCCCTCGATGCACTTCTGCTGGCCGGGCCGAAGCTGCCCCAACATGGCCTGCGGTTCGAGCTTCACGAGGTCCGTGCAGGTGTCGTCCGTGGCGGCGGCGGGCGTGGGCGGCGGCACCACCGCTGGGGCCGTCTTGGCCGTGGTGGTCGTGGGCGCCACGGTGGGGGCCACCGGGGCCGGCGTGGGCGCGGTGGTGGTGGTGGGCGCCGGGCGGCTGCCTAGGCCCCCGCTGGTGGGTGGAGGGGGCGTTGGCGCGAGCGCAGTCGTGGTCGGGGGGCGCGCAGCCGACGGCGGCGACACCACCGACGGGGGTGGTGTGCTGGGCGAGGGGGGCGGGACTCGACCGTTCGTCGTGGGCGCTGGCGCCTCGACCCGGGCCACCTCCTCCGGCCGCTCGACCGCCACCTGGGGGCGCTCGTCCGGCACGCTCGGCGCGGCAGCGGGCACCTCGACCGCCGCCACTTGCACGCCGCCGACGTCGCCACTGTAGGCCGACAAGCCCACGAACGGCGAGAGGGCCACAGTCGGCTGGAGGTCGAACCAGGCCACGCGGGCGTCGGCCGGGATGGGCCGACCCGCCGCGTCGCGGGCCATGCCCGGACCAAGGTGAGTACCGCCGACCACACAGCCGGCCCAGCCGTCCGAACAAGGCAAGGACGGGAACCCGGCGCTCCACGCGGGCCATCCCGCGGCCAGCGCGGGCAGCGAGACCGCGACCAGCGCGCCCACGACGACTACACTCCGCAATCGCATGGCGATCATTCCTCCACCGCTTCGCGCGGCTCGTCACGGCCAAAGGTGATCATCGGCTCGTCGATCTGGTCGTTCTCCAGCTCGATCGGTGCCAGTTTGACTTCCAGCACGTTCCGACGCTTCCGCACCTGGTACTGGAAAACCTGCGTGGTGTACCCCGGTGCGCTGATCTCCAGGTCCAGCGTCATCCCCGGCGTAAAGCGCAGTTCCGTGCCGTCGGGCATGTAGAGCACGCTGGTCTCGAAGCTGCCATCGACCGAGTTCACCCGGTGACGATCCGCTTCGAGCGGGTGCCGGATCACCGCCGTCGGGATGGGCTTGCGCTCGGCATCCAGCACGACGATCTTCACCGGCACGCCCTCGTCGGTCTTGGGCGCCGCGACGGCGGCCGGGGCGAAGATGCCCACGAACAAGCTGAATAACACGACCAGAAGTTGAATCGGACGCACGGTGCTACCCTCCCGCGGTGGCGGTGAACTGGGCCTTGAACACCGGCTCGACCGCAACCGTTCCCGCCGTTCCCGGGTCCCCTAGGATCGCCCAGGCCCGGGCGGCGGCGTCGGTCGGCTGCCCCTCGATCAAGCGCCGCGCCGTGTCGGCGTCGCGGTCGGCGATGAGCACCGCGGCGGTCGCTCGCGCGTCGGCGTAGCCATCCGCCGGGCTGATCTGCACGATGCGGTCGAAACCGGCGAGGCAGTCAGCGCCATTTCCGTGGGCACAGTGGATCATCGCCCTGGTCGCTTGCACCCGCCAAACCTGCCCGGGTGGGGCCACCGGGATGACATCGAGGAGGTTCTCGGCGATCTCGGGCTCGCCCACGCTCACCGCGCGTCCCGCCCACAACAACAACTGCTCCGCGCCGTCGTCGCGGCTGCCCGCGTAGGCCTTGACCAGGTCCTCCACGCTGCGCACGGCGATGGGCCGCTGCCCGAGCGCCCAGAGCGCCTGCGCCTCGGAGAGGCCCGCCACCAGCGGGTTGCCGTCGTTCATCAGGTCCAGGTACGCTGCGGCCGTGTCGGCGGCGGGTCCACCCGCCGCGGCCACCTCGTCGAGGAGAGCCTTGGCGGCGTCGCGGTCGCCGTCGGCCAGGTGCACTTCCGCAGCCAGCAGTTTCCCGACGGGCGTGCCCGCCGCCGTGGCGTGGGCCTTCACCTGGTCCAGGTCGCCGGTCCGCATGGCCACCAGCGCGCGCCGAAGTTTCACGTCGGCGAGCTTGTCGGCCGCGGTGGCCTCGGTGGCCGCGAGGATCTGGTCCGCCGCGCCCGTGTTGCCCTGCAGCAGCTTGAGGTAGGCTGCGCCCGACGCAATATCCACGTTGGTCGGGCTCTTTTGCAGCGCGGCGTCGTAGATGGCAGCGGCACCGGCGAGGTCGCCAGCCTTGAGCTTGGCCTCGGCCTCGGCAACCTGTTTGGACGGATCACCGGTCAGGCTCGACAACATCGAGCACCCGACCACGAAGAGCAGTGACGACAGCATTTGCGGCCAAACTCCGCAGCACAGGTAGCGCGAAGCGGGGGGGCGGCGCAAGGAGCAGCGTGCGGAACCCTGCGCGTGATACAGTCCGCGGCCGGAGCGGACAGCGCAGGATGGAAGCACTTGCTGGCGGTCGTGGCATGGAGCTGGTGCTCCTCCACGAGATCAACGCCGGCACCTTCGCTCGCCTCTACCTTGCCGAGGCGCGCGGTGCGGGCGGCCTCGATCGCATCGTGGCCGTCAAGATCCTGCGCGAGCAGTGGAACGAGCAGCAGGAGGTGGTCGCCCGCACCCGGGACGAGGCGCGCCT
>CAYHRZ010000286.1:0-7063 GCA_964359125.1 uncultured Klebsiella sp.
ACCCCGCGCGTCCGGGTCAGTAAGTGCCGCGCCGGTACTCGACGTCACAAAAACCGCCTTGAAAAAAAAAAATGCGCTCGGCTTACGATGCCGCCCACGAGGTGAGTGCATGATCTGGATCAAGGTAGCGAGCGCGATGAAGTTCAACAGCGACACCGGCGGCGCGGAGCGGGCCTACCCGCTGGCGGTCGATGACTCGGGCTTCCGGGTGAAAGAACCCGTCGTCGCGCTGGTGATCACCGACCGCAGCAGCGCCAACGCCAAGGCCGGCGCGAGGATCGAGCACGGCGCGTCCGCCGACTCGGCCTGGTTCGCGATCCAGTCCACGCCCATCGCGGTGGCCACGTTCGGGGCGCCGCCGCTCACCGCCACGGGGTCCGGTGGCACCTCGCCGGCGCTGCTCCCCTACTTCCGCACGGTGGTGCTGGCGCAGGGCTCCGGCGCCGCCGAGTGGTTCGTGGCCGACGTGTACGTCGGGGGCAAGCCCTTCTGATGCGCGCCGGCGACTGCGAGTGCTCCGCCCCCGCGCGCGAACCCGCCGCGGGGGTGGCTGGGCAGCAGGCACCGCCGGTCGAGCGCCACGGGCCGCCCTCGCCCGGCTTCGACGACCCCACCGGCCGCGCCCGGGTGCTCCGCCGCGTGGCCGACGAGGCAAGGACCGTCGCGCTCCTCCCCTGGCTCCGCGACGCCTTCTACCGGCCCCAGCCCGGCGACGACCTCTCCGGCAACGCCCCCGGCCCGGACCTCCGCCCCGGCCCCTCGATGTTCGAGACTCCCAGCGCCACCGGGCCCGGCAACCTGCCCACCGACCCCGGCGACTTCCCGGTCGACCCCGGCGACCTGCCCGGCCCCGGCGACGGCCCGGGCGACGACCCGGAGCCGCCGCGCAGCCGCGGGCTCTGGAAGCCGAAGCGCGAGTTCACCTGCCCCGTCACCCTCCCGGGGGAGTACCGGGCCGACGAGGCCACGCTCCAGTACGACGTGCACACCGCCGGCGCCGGGGGCGACGGCAAGGTGTACGCCGTCGGCGACTCGTTGCTGGACCGCGCCTCGCGCACCGCGCTCGAGGGGGTGCTCGCCACGTACATCGCCGCCAACGCCATCCCCGGCGCCGCGCTGGCGGTGGTCGACGACCGCGGGCACCTGGTGCACTGCACCGGCCTCACCAACCTCACCGTGCACGAGCAGCACCGCCTCACCCGCTGCTGGGCGGGCCCGCACAGCGCCTTCCGGCTCGGCAGCGTCAGCAAGACCCTCACCGCATGGGCCACCTGCCGCCTGGTCGACCTCGGCCTGGTGCCCGACCTCCAGGCGCGGCTCGCCGACTACGTGGACCTCGAGCGACTCCCCGCGCCCATCGCCCGCGACGAGTGGTCGGTGTTCGGGCCACCCGAGGCCGTGGGCGTGAAGGGCTGGGACGGCAAGCTCGACGACCGGCGCGACCGCATCACGCTGGAGGCGTTGTTGACACACCGGGGGGGGTGGTACGATGACGGGGCCTCCTTTGCGCGCGGCTCCGCCGGAGTGTTGAGGTGGGATACAAACGTCTATCCCTACGTGCTGAAGCGGAACCTCGACTCCAACCCCGGCTACATGGACCAGGTGATCAACAGCCTGCTCCCCGAGATCGCCGCCACCAACCGCGCCACGTGGCCAGTCACCCACGACCACATGCTCCGGTACTTCAACCTCTGGAAGCTGGCCTTCGCCCCCGGGTCGCACTTCGCATACTCCAACCTCGGTTACTGGATGCTGGGCCGGGTGATCGAGGCGGCGTCGTGCCGCGGCTACGAGAGCTTAGTGCGGGAGCTGTTGCTGCAGCCGCTGGGCATGAGCCGTACCCGCGTGGGACCCGACGTGTCGTGGGAGCGCGGGGTGGGCGACGTGCCGGTGTACAGCCGCCCCTGGCCGTCGAGCGGCACCGAGCCGTCCCGCGCGCAGTCCTACCAGGGCACCACGGGCAGCTTCACCGCCACCGACCTGAAAGACTACGCCCCCTACGCCGAGCGCAGCCTGCGCGCCGCCGACGCCTCCGGCGGCTGGGTGGCCTCGGTCTACGACCTGGGGCTGTTTCTCCGCGAGTGTTTCGTGCGACGGGCGCTACTCACCGACCGCCGCTGGTACGGCCAGATGTTCCAGTACCAGGGGCCGACGGGGCCCAGCAGCGGGCTGGGCTACGGCTGGGACCTCACCGGCGGCAAGGGCGCCTACGGCGTGCAGAAGGGCGGCCACCTCGACGGTGGCGCCGCGTACGTGTACAACCAGCTCAACGCGCGCGGTAGCCGCGGCTTGTCGCTGGCGATGGTGTACAACCGGTTCCCGTTTACCGGGAACGAGACCAACGACCGCAACGCCGAGAGCACGCTGCGTTCGAACCTCCGCGCGGCGCTGGGCGCCATCAACCTCCCCGCCGGCCCCCGCGACCTGTTCCGCGAGCTTGCCCGGTGAGGTGGCTGCTGCAGGGCGTCGCGCTGGTGTCGTGTACCCCCGACCCCTGCGCGGAGGGGATGGCGTATACCGCCGATGGCGCGTCCTATGCGACGATTCGCGAGGCCTTGAACAGAGCCGCTCAGCTCGACAACGTGGTTCACGTGTGTGCGGGTACTCACCAGCTAACCACAACGATTCTTGGCGACACTCCGCAGGATCCGGGTAATCCCCCCACTGTACGCGGCGAGGAAGGCGGCGGCACCGTCCTCGTACCGCAGACGTGGAAGGACATGGTGTACGCCGAGGATGACGCCGAGCTCGTGATCGACCAGATCACCTTCACCAATTCAGCGGTAGAGGGGCTTCGGGACCTGATCACGATGAACGACGGTGGCGACGAGGGCGACCGTGTCACCCCCTACGACATCGAGGGCGAGCCCGAGGGCGCTCTGAGGGTGGTCGGGGGTGTTACGTTCACCAACGTCACGTTCACCGGCAACGAGGGCCACTGGGGCGGGGCATTGTCGGTCTGGCGTGACCAGCCCGCGACCATCACCTTCTCCGACTGCACCTTCACGTCGAACGAGGCGATCAATGGCACCTCGGGCGGCGCGATGCTGCTGTACTACGACCCCCTCGAGGCCGACTTCTGGCCCGAGGGAGGCAACACCACCATCATTTCTGACAACACCGACTGGGGCCAGGGCGACGACGACAACGGCCCCGACGACATCGCCTTCGTGAGCTCCGACGGCGACCCGTACCAGCCGGAGGTGGCCGTCGACGCCAGCTACCGCTTCGACGGCGTGGCCTCGTTCTCGTGCAGCGGGGACACGCTCGCCTGCGAGTGACCGCGACCTCCGCCCGCGCGGGCCGGTAGCGACGCCGACGCGGCCACGCTCTTCCCCGGCGGCTGGAACACGGTGAAGCCCTACCTGCGCGTGGTCAAGCAGCCCGGGCGCTAGTCACGAGGGGGCGGCGGGACCGCCCCGCGCCCACCGCCCCGGCGTAGCCACCCGGAGAGCGGCCACAGCTCTTGCTCGACGACGTTTCGCGGGAACGACTCCACGCCCGGGAACCCGAGGGCCCGCGGCGGCTCGGCGGGCACGTGCGCGGTGCCGAAGATGAAGTCCCAGCACGAGAAGATGATCCCGAAGTTGCGGGCCGTCACTGCGTCGTAGTCGTGGTGCCAGATGTGCATGCGGGGGTTGTTCAGGACGTAGCGCCACGCGCCGTGGCCCCAGTCCACGTTGGCGTGGTTGAGGTGCCCCACCAGGGTGCCAACCACCGCGTGGAACATGATCGCCTCGCCCGCGAAGCCAAACCACGCCAGCGGCAGGTACTGCAACAGCTTGTAGACCACCACCTCCATCCAGTGGAAGCGGAAGGCCACGATCCAGTCCATCTCGCCGTCGACCACGCTGTGGTGGACCTTGTGGAACTGCCACAGCCACGGCACCCGGTGCAGCAGGTTGTGAACGCACCACTGGACGAAGTCCATCACCACGGTGACCACCACGCACTGCAACCACAGCGGCCAGTCGCTCGCGGCGCTGGCCCACACCAGGTGCTCCGCGTTTACCCCCCCGAGCGCGGCGCGCAGGCCCGGCTCCAGCCAGCGACTGGCCACGGTGTACACCATCACCCCGAGCCAGTGGCCGTTGAACACCAGGTAGGCCAGGTCGCTCCAGAGGTACTTCCTGAGCTGGGCCTGGGCCGGCCGCCAGGGCGCCCCCTTCTCGATACCCGCCACGAACGCGGAGATCACGGCGAGGGCCAGCGGGTAGGCGATCATCGCGCCAGGAGGCCCTTGGCCACCACCACCCCCACGGCGAGGCTCCACGCCGACTGGGCGACGCCCACCCCCAGGCTCACCGCCACCTCGTTGGGCAGGAACATCCCGGTGACGATGCCGACCACGCCCAGCACGGCGGTGAGCGGCGCGAGCCACGCCACGAGCACCTGCGCGCGGTGCCAGCCCGCGGCGAGGAACAGGGCCCCGAGGGAGAAGAACACGCTGCCCATGCGAAGCAGGCACTCGCCCCAGGCGTTCACCGGCAAGAGCGTATCGACCAGCGCCGCCTGCGCCTCGGGCGTGGCCTTCTGGGTGGCGGCCCACGAGCCCCAGCAGCCGGTGTCCATGTAGTAGCCCTGGCCGAGGGCGCTCACCAGGAGGCCGAAGGTGCAGATCGTCACCCCGGCGCTGAGCAGGGGCCTCACCGTGCTTGCCCAGGGCAGGGCGTTGAGCGCGGCCAGCGCCCCCACCCGGAGGAAGAGGCCAAACACCAGGATCCGGAACGACCAGATCCAGGCGTCCATCGCCGCCGAGATCGGGGCGAAGTGGGTGAAGTCCCACCACTGGAGCTGCACCGGGCGCAACCACATCCCGAGGGGTACCATCAGGGCGGAGGCGAAGAACAGCCCCGCCACGATCCGGACGGAGAGGGCGTCGTTCTCGGGCGCGCCCGGTGCGGGTTGGGCGGAGGGGACCACGGCATCCTCTGGACGACCGACCCGTATCGCGCGACGGCTTCGCGCGGATCCCCTACGCCGGCAGCCTCGCCACCACGTCGGCCAGCCCGAGCAGCGCCGCGCCCGACTCAGACGCGATCCGGCGCATGTTGGCGGAGTACCTCGGATCCGCCGCGATCGTGGACCAGAAGCGCAACGCCGCCCCATGCGCCTCGCGCCAACTATCCCCGTCGTCGGCCGTGAGTTCGGGCAGCGGCAAGCTCCGCTCCACCAGCTCGCCGTCGCGTGGGTAGAAACACATGGGCAGCATGTCGTAGACCGGGGCGAGCGCGCCCACCCGGCCGCCCTCGAACTCGTAGGAGAGGTTGCCCAGGTGGCGGTCGGTGTTGCCGATGAAGGCGCCGAAACGATCCAGCCAACGGGCCTGGGCAGCGCTCCGCGCGGTCACCAGGTCCTGCGCGGCCAGGCGCCGCGTGGTATCGGTCCAGTCCCGCCCCCTGCCCACGAACTGGGCGTCCAAGGTCTCCAGCGACACCATGCCCGAGCGCCCCCGGGTGCCCAAGCGGTCGAAGCGCTCCACCTCCAGGAACAGTCGCTCGGGACCCTCCACCACCCGCGCCACGGCCACGGCAAAGCCCTGCTCGGCGAGCAGGAGGAGGGCCAGCGCCTCGGCCCGCAACAAGTCGGCCACCCGCTCGGCGAGCGGCGACGGCGCCGCCGGGCTGAACTTCACCATGACCGGGGTACCCGACCGGGTTGCCAGGAACTTGGGTTGCTCGCCCCCGGCGCTAGAACCGGGAAAGCCGTCCGCCAGCGCGCGGGCGGCGAGTCGCTCGTAGTCCGCGGCCGTGCCCGCGCAGGGGTTGGTGCCCTCGTGGGCCACCGCCGAGCGCGCCGACGATCCACCGAGAACCAGGCTGCCCGGCACCTCCACGCCCTCGTGGTTCAACCAGGCCAGGACGTGGTCCGCGCGCCACAGCCTCACGTCGCGGGGGAGCCCGAGGTTGGGGAAGTCCTGGGGAATTCGACGACCCAGGAAGCCCCCCGGCCGCAGGTCGTTCAAGAACCACGGCAAGTCGTCGTAGAACCCCTGCAGGGGCGTGGGGCTCTCCACGTAGAAACCACCGGGGTAAACCGGGTGGAGTCGCGCGAGTCGTCGCGACGCGGCCTCGCCGATCTCGTAGATCCAGGTCTCCTCGGGTAGCCCTGGCACCCGGCGACGCGCGGCATACCGGGTGGCTCGCGCGGCGCCGGCCACCACCACCTCGCCGCAGCCCCGCAAGGCCCGCGACAGCGTGGCCTGGCTGGTGGACAAGCCCGCGCAGATCTCCGCCCCGGTCGAGGGGCCACGGCGGCGGAGGAACTCGATGATGGTGCTCGCGTGCATGGATAGATGAATGAATTTATCTCTTATAGTTCCTAATCTATGAGCCGTCAATCAAATGCATATTGCAATGATGACAGCATGGATACCTCCTGCCCCGCACCAGGAGGGAGCCGCCCCCCGCCCACTGGCCACCCCGCCCCGCGCCGCGCTACCGTGCCGCGATGTTCCTCCTCGCGCTGGCCTGCGCCCCGACGGGTGGCACCGACCCCCTCGTCGACGACACGGCGCTCGACGACACCGCGTCGGACGGTGACACCGCCGACACCGACCTGGTCGATCCCCTCAGCCTCGCCCCGCTGGTCGACGAGGCCCAGTTGCTCACCACCATCACCGACCTCGAGAACTTCGGCACGCGCTACAGCTACACGGGCGGCGACGAGACGGCCGCCGCGTACCTCGTCGCGCGGCTGGAGGCCTACGGGTTGGTGGTGGAGCAACTGCCCTTCGAGATCGACGAAGGTGTCCAGGGCGTCAACCTCGTCGCCCGGATCGACGGTCGCGACACCCCCGACGTCGTCTACGCCTTCTCGGCCCACTACGACAGCACCTCCGACGACCCGGACGTGTCGGCCCCGGGCGCCGACGACAACGCCTCCGGCGTCGCGGCCGTGCTCGAGGCCGCGCGCATCCTGTCCACCCGCACCCTGCGATCCTCGGCGTGGTTCGTGCTCACGGCGGGCGAGGAGCAGGGCTCCCTCGGCAGCCTCGCCCTGGCCGAGGCCTGGGTGAACGAGGGCGTGGACCTTCGCGGTGCGATCGCGCCCGACATGATCG
>CAYHRZ010000287.1:0-2134 GCA_964359125.1 uncultured Klebsiella sp.
GGGTGGCCGCTCGTGTGGCGAGGGGAGGGGCTGTCTCGGCGGCGCGGGCACGACGGGGGGCGAGGGCGGCCGCGCCGGTGTGGAACCTCCGCCGATGACCAGCTTCGGGGCGGTCGGCACCGCTACCAGGGCGCCGTCAGGGAGGTCCGCGACGCCACGCTGGGTCACGACGATGGGCCGGGGCATCGGGGCCACGGCGGCGGTCGGCAAGTCGGGTACGTCCGGGACCGGGGCTTCCTTCTTCGCGTAGGAGGCGAGCGCCTCCTCGGCGGTGGCGACGTCGGCGCGACTCCAGGCCGCCCAGGGGTCCGCAGCCGGCGGCGTGCCGCCCGTCGCCGGGGGGTCGGCCATGGTGCCGTCGAGCGGTCGCCAGTCGCCGCCGGCGAGCACCTCCGCGTCGGGTCCGACCAGTCCGCGGGCCCGCAGCGAGGCCAGCTCGTCCTCGGAGGCCACCTCCACCTCGACGCCGCCGCTCCGGATGCGCATGACCTCCACCGTAGTCCGGGCTGCACCAAAATGCGTTCCCAGGGGCCGCGGGCCCTTGCCCGAAGGGGTCGTTTCTTGTAAACAGCGCGCTCGGAGAGCGGTATGCGGAGTGGGCCGGAGCTGGTACGCGCGTCGAACGTCTACGCCCGGGAGGACCGCGCGGTCACGTGGCGACTCCTGGTCGTCACGCTCCTGGTCTGGGCGGCGGTGGCCTCGGTGGCGGCGTGGGCCCCCTGGTTCGTGTTGCGCCTCTCGGCGGCGGTGTTCAGCGGCTTCGTGATCGTCCGGGTGTTCATTTTCTACCACGACTGGCTGCACGGCGCCGTCCTGGCTGGCTCGACCCTCGGTGGCCTGATCATGCGGCTTTTCGGCTACTACATCCTCGCTGGCGCGTCGGTGTGGAAAGAAACCCACGACTACCACCACAAGCACACCGCGAAGATGGTGGGCGCCAGCATCGGCAGCTACCCCGTCGTCACCGTGTCGATGTGGCGGCTCATGACACCCCGCCAGCGATTCGCGTACCGGGCGGCCCGCAGCCCGCTCGTGATGAGCTTCGGCTACCTGTTCATGTTCGTGTGGGGCATGTGCTTGTCGGCCTTCCGGCGGCAGCCCCGGCAGCACCTCGATGGCCTCGTCGCTCTCCTTTTCCACGGCGGACTGGCCACACTGGTTGGCGCGCTCATAGGGTTCGAGGCTGCGATTTTCACCGTCGTGATGCCGGTTGCCATCGCCACTGCGCTCGGCTCCTACCTGTTCTACGCCCAGCACAACTTCCCGGCGATGCAACTCAAGGGTCGTCGTGAGTGGGAGTACACTTTCGCCGCGCTGCGCTCGTCCTCGATGTTCGACATGCCGCCGGTGATGCACTGGCTCACCGGCAACATCGGGTACCACCACGTGCACCACCTCAACCACCGCATCCCGTTCTACCGCCTGCCCGAGGCGATGGCGGAGATGCCGGAGTTGCAGGCGCCGGGTCGCACGTCCTGGGCCCCGGCCGACGTGCTGGCTTGCCTCTACGGCAACGTGTGGGATCCCAAGCAGGGCCGGATGCTGAGCTACCGGGAGCTCGCCCTCCTGGAGCCTGACGACTCCGCCGTCGCGGCCAAGTAGGGTGGCAACCCGCGTTGCCGTGGTGGGGGGCGATGGCATCGGCCCCGAGGTGGTGGCCGAGGGCCTCCGCGTGCTCGCCGCCCTGGCCCCCGACGTGGAACTCGAGCACTTCGACCTCGGGGCGGAGCGCTACCTCCGCGACGGCACCACCATGCCTGCCGACGTGATGGTGCGTTTTGGAAGCGAGTTTTCGGCCGTGTTCCTGGGCGCGTTGGGGGACCCGCGGGTCCCGTCGAACGTGCACGCCAAGGACATCCTCCTGGGCAGCCGCTTCCAGCTGGATCTTTTCGTCAACTTCCGGCCTTGTAAGCTACTCGATGCCCGGTACTGTCCGGTGAAGGACAAGACCGAGGCCGACGTCGACTTCGTCGTGTTCCGCGAGAACACCGAGGGGCTGTACACGGGCATCGGCGGGCAGTTCAAGCGGGGCACACCCGACGAGGTGGCGATCGAGCAGGAGATCAACACCCGCAAGGGCGTGGAGCGCATCGTGCGCGCCGCCTTCGCGTACGCCCGCGCCCAGGGCCGCCGT
>CAYHRZ010000287.1:2144-7060 GCA_964359125.1 uncultured Klebsiella sp.
GCCATGCGGCACGGGCACGATCTCTGGCAGCGCGTGTTTCGCGAGGTAGGCGCCGAGTACCCCGACGTGGAGTCGTCCCACCTCTACGTCGACGTGCTGGCGATGCGCCTCGTCCAGGCCCCCGAGAGCTTCGACGTGATCGTCACCAACAACCTCTTCGGCGACATCGTCACCGACCTGGGCGCGGCGTTGCAGGGTGGCATCGGCCTCGCGGCCAGCGGCAACCTCAACCCCGGTAAGGCCGCGCTCTTCGAGCCGGTGCACGGCAGTGCCCCCGACATCGCCGGCAAGGGACTCGCCAACCCCCTGGCCGCCATCCTGACGGTAGGGATGATGCTCGGGTACCTCGGGCGTCCCGCCGACGAGGCGCGGGTGAACGGCGCCGTCCGCGCCGCGCTCAAAGCGGGCCACGTCACCCGTGAGTTGGGCGGCTCGCTTTCCACCCGCGACGCGGGCAGCGCCGTCCTCGACGCCCTCTAGGCTGTCCTAGAATACCAGCACGGTGCCGCCACCGATCTCCGGGTAGAACCCAATGTTCGGCAGCCCGGTCTGGATGGCCTCGAACTCGTCGCCCGCGAGCACGCCCAGTCCGAGGTCCAGGTTGAACCCGAAGTTCTCGGCCACGAGGAAGTCGACGCCGGTGCGGAGCCGGCCGCCGAAAGCGAAGTCGGGTGCCGACGTGTACATCACGGCCAGCGCGTCGGCGCCGATGTAGGGCTGCACGCGTGAAGTGGGCACCTTGTAGACCACGCCGAGGTTCAACGGCAGGATGGCGTTCCAGTCTTGCACTTGCTCCGGCTCCACGCCGGCGTACGCCGCGATGGCGGCCCGCTCTTCCTCGCTGTAGCCGCGGTTGGTGCTGGCCCCTTCCACGCCGACGAGGATCAACACCCTGCTCGCGACGGGGATGCCTGCTTCCACGCCGTAGTCGATGAAGTTGAGGTCGCCGTAGCGGCTGTAGGCGACCCGCGCGGCCACGGAGAAGCGCGCCCGCGCGTCGTCGTCGAGACTGCTGCTGCTGCGAGCGGCGGACCGGTCGTCGTCGTCGTCGTCGCGAGCGGAGGCCTTGCTGGTGTTGCTGCTTCGCGCTGCGGCGGGCTCGTCGTCGTCGTCGCTGGCCCGGCTGGAATACCGCGAGCTGAAGCTGCCCGACGCCGCGTCGTCGTCGTCGTCGTCGTAGCTCTTCGACGACGTGCTCGCCGACTTGGTGGACGAGGAAGTCGGGGGCGCAGGGGCCTCGTCCTCTTCTTCGTCGAGCGCGTAGGCGTCGTCGTCCTCCTCTTCCTCCTCGTCGTCGAGATCCTCGACCACCACGCGGGTGCTGGTCGTCTTGCTGGTGGAGGTCTTGCTGGGGGCGGTGGTCTTGGCGCCGCTCGACTTGGAGGCGCTCGACGAGGTGGAGCCGTAGCGCGAGGAGAACGTCCCCCCGGACGGCGCCGGCTCGTCTGCTTCATCTTCCTCCTCGTCCTCGTCTTCGAGGACGATGCCCGACGACGAGCTGCCGCCGAAGGAGAACGCGGCCAACTGGGCCTCGAGGTCGTCCTCGTCTTCAGCAGGGGCGCTCGCCTTGGCCTTCGCCGCCGCCGCCTTGGCTTCCGCGTCGGCCCGGGCCTTCGCCTCGGCCTTCGCTTTCGCCTCGGCTTCGGCTTTCGCCTTCGCCTCGGCATCGGCCTTTGCCTTTGCCTTCGCCTCCGCGTCGGCCCTGGCGCGCGCATCGGCCTCGGCTTTCGCCTTCGCCGCCGCCTCGGCCTTCTTCTTGGACTCCGCCGCCGCCGCCCGCTCCGCCTCTTCGTCTTCGTCGACGGCGTCTTCGAGGACGCTGGACTTGCTCTCGACCGTGAACTTCGTCTTGCCTGTGGTGCTGGGGGCGGGCCCGGCGTCGAAATCGAACCCCTCCTCGTCGTCGTCGCTGAAGGCGGCCTCCGCCTTCGCCGCGGCGGCGTCCTCTTTCTCGGCCGCCGTTGCGGTCCCCTGGCCATTCATCTCTTTCACCATCTTGGGGGCCATCGAGGCCGCCGTGCCCACGTCTGCAGCGATGTCCCAGTTCTTCTTGCGGACGATCGCGTTCTTTTTCGCGTCGTACAGCACCATCGCCACCTTCAATCCGCTGCCACCGGGGCTGATGCTCCCGGCCAGCACCACGTCGGCACTGTTGGCCTTGGCGATGCCCGCGAGGCAACTCGTGGAGGTGAGGCAGGAGGCGTTGAGCGACGACGGCGGCGCCGGCAACTCGTTGACGACGTCGTACTGCCCGGAGAAATCGAGTTCCGAGCTGACTAGGCTAGTGAAATTGGCCGTGACCTTCGGGCCCACGCCGCCGTCGACCAGCGGCGGCACCAGCGCAGTGGTACCGGCGAGCGCCGCGGACGGGAACCCGAGGCTCAGCGCAATCGGGAGGAGGCGGAAGGTACGCATGGAATCCTCGCGTGGGCGGCCGACCCCGACCCCCGAACGACCCTGCATATTGCCACGCTCGTCGCTTATTGTCGAGGCGGCGGCCGGCGTGGTGGCCGGCGTCCGTCGGCGGCGCTAACGGCTGGGGATCGTGGTGACTCTGCCTGCCCGTCGTCAAGCGGCTTTGAACGTCGCGGCCTACGCGGCGCTCGCTGGCGCCTGCGCCGGGGCGGTCGACGCCGCCCGCGTCTTGCTCGGCACTCGCCTTTTTGTCAGCGATCTCAACGCGGTGATCCTGGTTTTCCTCGGCGCGGCGGAGGGCGTGCTGGTCGCGCTGCCGGCGGGGGTGGTGGTGGCGTGCCTGCCGCCGCGCCCGCTGGGTCGGTGCCGTTGGGTGGGCGCGCTGACCGGGCTCGGCGCCCACTGGGCCCTCCGCGCCTTTGTCGCGATTTTCACGGACCCGCCGCCGTTCAGCGTGGTTCCGTGGTGGCAAGACTCGGCGCTCGCGCTGGCGGGCGTGGTGGTGGCACTGGGGGCCGTCGCGTTGGCACTCTACCAGGGGGTGCGGGGCGCCTCCGCGGTATCGACGGCGTCGCTGGTGCTCGCGGCGGCGCACGGGGCCTGGGCTTGGCTCGGCGGGTCGGCGAACAGCGGGGCCGCCGTTGCAGGTGCCGTCGGCACCGGGCAACCCAACGTGGTCGTGGTCACGCTCGACACCGCCCGGGCCGACCACTTCGGTGCGTACGGCAACCGCGAGGTCGACACGCGTGTCTTCGACCGACTCGCGGCCGAGGGCACGCTCTTCCTCAACGCCAGCGCGGTGGCGCCGGTGACGGGGCCGTCCCACGCGGCGATGTTCACCGGCACCCCGCCGTGGGAGAACGGGGTCTTGCTCAACGGCATCGCTGTCCCGCCGGAGCGGCTGATGCTCGCGGAGCGACTGGCGGCGGCCGGCTACGCGACCGGTGGTTTTGTCAGCGCCTTCGTGCTCGAGGGCGCGATGGGCTTCGAGCGGGGCTTCTCGGTGTACGACGACGAGTTCAGCGCCGTGCGGGGACGGTCTCGCCTCCTGCTCGAACGCGCGGGCGCGATGTTGTGGCGGCGCGCGGACCCCGACGCGGTGCTGGAACGTCGTGGCGCCGACACGGTGGACCTAGCCCTGGCGTGGGAGGCGGAGCAGCAGCGGCCCTACTTCCTGTGGGTTCACCTCTTCGACCCCCACGGCCCCTACGCGCCGCCGCCGCCCTTCGACACCCGCTACTACTCGGGCGACCCGCGCGACCCGGCGCACACCTCGATGGTCGGCGTGGAGGGCTACGCGCCGTACCTCGCGAAGTCGCTGCAGGGCATCACCGACCTCGACTACGTGCTCGCCCAGTACGCCGGCGAGGTGAGCTACACCGACCTGCAACTTGGGCGGTTGCTCGCCGCCGTCGACGCCGAGAACACGCTGGTGGTGGTGGTCGGGGACCACGGCGAGGGCCTGGGCGAGCACGGGGAGTGGTTCGACCACGGCGACGATGTCAACGAGACCAGCGTGCGCGTGCCCTTCGCGATGCGCTGGCCCGGGCACGTGCCGGTGCAGACGGTGGCCACGCCCGTGGAAGGCACCGACGTCGCGACGACGGTGCTCGCCTTGCTTGGCCTGCCCTTGGAGGGCACGTCGGGCATCGACGCGCTGGGCGACGCCCGGGCCCACGCCGCGTCGATGACGTTTGACCGGGCCGCCAACCAGGCCGAGCGCGCGGCTGGCCGCATCACGGCGCCGGTGTACCGGGTGGCTTCGTTGCGGGGCCTCTCCACGCGCTGGACACACCGTGAGCTGTCCGACGAGGGCCGGTACTTCGACCTCGCCGTCGATCCGCGCGGGGTGTCCGACGTCGCCGTCGAGGTGGCCACGACGGCGGACGGCGCTTCGCTGTTGTCGCTGCTCCGGGCGTCGACCCGGGGGCTCTTCGAGGGCGACACGTCGCGCTCCGCCGCGGAGCTGTCCCCCGAGGACCGCGCCATGCTCGAGCAACTCGGCTACCTGGAGCAGTGATGGTGATCGGGGAATCGGTCGCCAAGGACGCCTACCGGCTCCTGGTGTGGGGGCCGTGGCGGCAGGCGCTGGAGCACTCGCCCTGGGGCTGGGAGTACCGCGCGAATCGCAAGCTAGGCACGATCGCGGGCCGCGTGGCCTGGAAGAAGCGGCGGGAGGTGGAGGAGAACCTGCGCCGCGCCTTTCCCGGCCGCGACGACCTGGGGCAGGTCGCGCTCGATGCCTTCGCCACCCACTTCGTCAACCAGTACGCCAGCTTCGCTTTCGGTAGGATCGATGGTCGGAACTATCGGCACTACCTGCGTCTGGAGGGGGTGGATCACCTCGACCGCGCCGCCCGCGACGGCGTGGGCGTCGTGCTCATGCACCCGCACACCGGCCCGGCCCAGTTGCCGCTGGCGGTGCTTGGGGCGCTGGGGCGCTCGGTTCACCAGGTCGGCGGCGGCGTGGCGGCGGTGCAGAAATCGCGGGTGGGGGGGTG
>CAYHRZ010000288.1:0-7057 GCA_964359125.1 uncultured Klebsiella sp.
CCACCCGCCACCCGCACCCGCTCGGCGTTGGCGGCGTCCAGCCGGAGGTCAGACGGCAGCGAGCCGTCGGCCACGAGGATGCGGACGATCTCGAAGGGGTGGACTTCTAGCCAGCGCGCCACCTGTTCGATGCTCATGCGCTGGAACAGCTCGAGACCGCTCATTCGCCGTCCTCCTCGGCCAGTTGGGTAGGCCGCACCCAGTAGCCGTACAATTCGATGCCCGCTGCTGCGAGCTCGTCGGCCTCCTCCCGGAGGGCCTCGATCTCCTCCACCGCCCGCTCGTTGAGGTCGCCCTCGACCTTCGAGTCGCCGAGCCACACCTGGATGGCGAGGCAGCCGTGGTGGTCGACGTACTGCATCGGCGCGTTGCCCGCGCCGACGGCCGCGAGCAGTCGCGACACCGCCGCGATCACCCGGTAGGCGAACAGCGAGCAGAGGTCCTCTTTCCGGGCTGCCCAGTCGCCCGACACGGCGTAGGGCACCGGCAGGACCGCCACCAGGCCCTGCGGGTTGTCGGCCTGGACGTCCACCGCGAAGAGCACGCCCACGCCCACCGACTCGAGCCCCAGTGACGGGGGCCCCGCGTTGCTCGCCGCGATGACCGGCTCCAGGCGCCGCCGCACCTTCTCGTGGTGGTCGAGGATGGCGCGGCGATAGCTCTGCGGCAGCGCCGCCAGCGACGCCTCCACTTCGACGAACTTCTCGAATTCCTCGACCGCCTGGGCGATGTCGGGATCCTGCAACTGCCGCTGCAAGTCGGCTTCCCGCTCGGCAATCGCCGCCGCCAACTTCTCGGCGCGCACCTCGATCGCGGCCCGGTCGTTCACCAGGCCCTGCCGCAGCGCGGTGCGCTCGCGGCGCTCCGCCTCCAAACCTACCTGCGCGTGTTTGTCGCGGAGCTCGGCGCGCAGGGTGGCCAGGGCGACAAGTTGTCGCTGGGCCTCCTCGATCTGCCGGCGGGCGGCGTCCTCCTCGCGGTCAACCTCAGCCACAGAAGCCGAAAATTCGGCATCGGCACGGGCTTTCCACTCGACGATGGATTCAAGCTCGGCGAGGACCGCCGGGCGCTGGGGGGTGGCGCTCATTCGTCTCCTAGTTCACTCGCACTCGGCCCACAGGCCGAGGTTCTTGGCCTTGGCCGCCTCTTCTGCCTCGTACAGCAGCGTGGCCAGCCGGATGTTGTCGAACGCCTCGTACACGCGAGCGTTCCCGTAGCGGATCACGATCTCGTTGACCAGCACTTCGGCGTCGGTCGAGTCGGGATCGCAGGTGTCTTCACCCTCGTCGTCGTCGCACTGCTCCACGTCGTCGGCGATGTCCCCGAGGATGACGTAGGCCAGCGCGCGCCCGTAGATGTCGGTGCACTCCACGTCGAAACTGAGGATCACCCACTGTTCCAGCAGGATGTCGCTGGTGAACTCGGCGGCCCGATCGCCGTAGCAGTCGGCCACCTCGGCGCTGGAGTGCGCGATCTCGGGCGCGTCGACCCCGAGCATGCGCACGTCGAGCGAGTAACCACCGCTGAGGTCGAGGTCCTCCGCGTCGCCGGTGCCATCGGTGGAGCCCGTGTCGCCGCCACCCTCGCCGCCGAGCATCTCGACGTTGTCGTAGCCATACACGCGGATCGTGTCGCCATCGAGCACCTCGTACACGTAGGCCAGCATGTCGGGCGCACAGTGCGGTCCCTCCGCGATGGGCACGTCGTCGATGAAGTAGCAGGCGGCGAGGAGGGTGAGCATCGTCAGGGGCGCCACGCGTGGCGCGGAAAGGCTACCATGCGGAGCACGCGCGAGCCCGCCCTGCCGTCGATCCCGTCGAATCCACGCCCCCTCCGCGTCGACGCGCCCGACGCCGAGCCCGGCGTCGTGCTCAGCGCGCAGGGGCTCGGCAAGCGGTACGACATCTACCCCAACGACCGTAGCCGCTTCTTCGAGTTCCTCGGCAGCCGCTCGCACCACCGCGAACACTGGGCGGTCCGCGGGCTCGACCTCGAGGTGCATCGCGGGCACGCCGTGGGCGTCATCGGCAGCAACGGCGCAGGGAAGACGACGCTCTTGCGACTCTTGTCGGGCGTCACCGAGCCCAGCGAGGGGCAGGTGCGCGTGCCGGGCCGGCTCAGCGCGCTCCTCGAACTGGGCGTCGGGTTCCAGGAGACCTTCACCGGACGCGAGAACATCGAGTTGGGCTGCCAGTTGCTCGGCCTGTCCCAGCCCGAGGTGGAGGCGCGCATGCCCGACATCATCCGCTTCGCGGAGTTGGGCACCTTCATCGACGACCCCGTCCGCACCTACTCCACCGGCATGTCGCTGCGGCTGGGGTTCTCGATCGCCGTGCACGCCAGCGCCGACGTCCTGGTCGTCGACGAGGTGCTCGCCGTCGGCGACCAGGCCTTCCAGCGCAAGTGCATCCGCCGGGTGGAGTCCATGCTCGGCGAAGGGTGTGGCCTTGTCCTGGTCAGCCACGACCTCCACGCCGTGCGCGCGCTCTGCAAGGAGGTGGTGTGGCTCGACGGGGGGCGCCCCCGGATGCGCGGGCCCGCCCGCGAGGTGGTCGAGGCCTACCTGGACCTCGACCGGGTGCGTGCCGCCCGCCAACGAAGCGAGGCCGAGGCCGCGCGCCCGGCGCCCCAGGCCCAACCCGCCCGCGTGCTGCAACTGCCCCCCAGCAAGGTCACGGAAGACGACGCGGAGCTACAGGCCGCCATCCTCCGCGCCACGGAGCTGCCCGACGCCGCGCTGTTGTTCGACGAGGCGCCGGGCGACGCCCCCCGGGTGGAAGACGCCGACGGCCTGCGTGTGAGCGGCACGGGCGAGGCGCGGATCCTCCGCGTGGCCACCTGCGACGGCTCCGGCGCGCGGGTCGACACGCTCCGCACCGGCGACAGCCTGGTGGTGGCGGTGACCTTCCGCACCACCGAGCCGGTGGAGGACCCCATCTTCGGCGTCGCGCTGCACCGCAACGACGGTACCTACGTGTTCGGCCCCAACAGCCGGTTCGACGGCGTACTCTCCGGTCGTTACCACGGGGTGTACACGTTCTTCCTGCACTACCCGAGGATCCAGCTCCTTGGCGGGAAGTACCGGGTGAGCGTGGCGGTGTACGACAAGGGCCACGTGCGCCCGATGGCCTGGCACAACCAACTCTACGAGTTGGACGTCGTGCAGGACTGCGAGGACCACGGCATGGTGCAACTGCCGCACCGCTGGGGCCTGGTCACGCACCACGAGGACCGCGGCCGTTGACGCGGGTGTGCCTGGTCGGCAGCCCCGCCGACCCGGGCTTCGCGGGCCTGCGCACGCGGCACATTGCGCTAGGGCTGCAGGCGCACGCCACCCTGGTGCTCGACGGCGGGGCCGACGACGACACCCACCTGCGGCAAGACGTCGAGCGCTTCGGTCCCGGCGCGGTCGTCAGCGCCGGGAACTACGTCCCCACCGCGCTCGCCACCCGGCTGGCGGGCGACAGCACCCCCCTGTGGATCGACGTCGCCGGGGACCCCTTCGCCGAGGCACAACTCGTGGGTGGACAGGCCGCCGCCACCGAGGCCGTCGCGACGTGGGTGCCGGCGCTGTGCCGCGCCGACGCCTTCTCGGTCGTGAGCGACAGCGGGCGCCACGCGCTCGTCGGTGCCCTCGGCGCCGTGGGACGGTTGCCGCTGTTGTCGCCGGGCGACGAGGGCATCGCGGTGTGCCCGGTGGCCATGGAGTTTCCCGATCCGCCGGGCGCGCCCCGGGGCCCGGGACTCCGCGTGGCGCTGGTAGGCGGCTTCAACACCTGGTTCGACGACGAGACGCTGGCGAGCGCCCTGCTCCTGGCGATGGACGCGGCGCCGGTGGAGCTGGTGGTGACCGGGGGCGCCATCGAGGGGCACTACACCGAGGGTTTCGAGCGATTCCGGCGCGCCATGTCGCGACACGAAACGCGGTGCACGTTCCACGGCTGGCTGCCCGAGGCCGAGGTGGCCGGGGCGTTGGACGGCTGCCACGTCCTGGTGTGCCTCGACCGCGGCGGGCCCGAGCCCGAGCTGGGAAGTCGAACGCGCCTGCTCTACGCCCTGCACCGTGGCCTGCGGGTCGTCACCACCGGGCGCTCCCCGCTGGCCCGGGAGCTCGCCGGGATGGGGCTCGCCACGCTGGTACCCGCCGCATGCGACGTGGGCGAGGAGACCGCCGCGAGGGCCGTCGCCCACGCGATCCTCGAAGCGCAGCCGGCGCCTGACGCGTCGGCGGCGCGGGAGCGGTACTCGGTCGACCACGCGTGCCGGGCCCTGGTGGACTGGGTGCGGCAGCCCCGGCGTCGACCCGCGGCCCCGAGCCCGCTGGCCGCCGTCGCCGCCGAGCGAGACGCCCTGCGCCGGGAGTTGGCCGAACTCCGCGCCTCGCCCACCTTCCGCGCTCTGGACTGGGTGAACCGCAGGCGCTGAGCGGCGGGAGCCGGCGGGCCTCCAGCTTTCAGCCGTCAGCTTTCAGCTTTCAGCTTTCAGCCGTCGGCTTTCAGCTTTCAGCTCTCAGCTTTCAGCTTTCAACCGTCAGAGCCGATTGCTGATCGCTGATCGCCGATCGCTGATCGCTGATCCCTGCCCCTACGGCGCCGAAGTCACCACCACCGCGTCGGAACCCACGACCTCGCCGTGCTGGTCTGTGGCCACCAGCTCGATGTTGTTGTCGCCCTCCTCCAGGGGCACCACGACGCTCCAGGCCTGGCCGGTCCACGACGCGGGCAGCGAGGTGCCATCGAGCAGGATCTCCCGCACGTCGAGCCAGCCGGTGCCTTGCAGCGTCGTCTCGCTGCCCGGCACGCTGAAGTCGCTGCCGCCGCTGGTGGTGATCGCGAAGCTCACCGGCGGGAAGCGCACCGTCACCGCGTCGGCGGCCCCGTACATCACCCAGTCCGCCCGGTCGGCCACGAACTGGCAGTGGCTGTCGAAGTCCTGGGCGGGCAACAACTCGGCCAACTGGTCGCACCAGGGCGCGAGGTCGTCGGCGTTGTAGGCCCGGGCCACGATGTCCTGGAGGTGGCCGTAGTAGGTGCGGAGGTGGTCGGGGTCGCCGATGAGCTGCGACAGGTCGCCGTTACCCACCAGCGCCATCTGAGAGCTGCCGAAGAAGTCGAGGTCGTGCGGGAAGTAGAGGAACCGCCCGTCGGACGGCCGCCGGTAGAAACGCGCGTTGTGCTGGCTGCCGTCGGCGCCGTAGTTGTCGACCGCGCCGCTGAGCGTGGCGAAGGCGAAGGCCCGCAACCACTGGTCCACGTCGATCACGTCGCTGGCGCCCGCCGGGAAGGCCCCGCTGTCGAACAGCGCGCCCAGCTCCATCACCGGCGCGTAGTCGTCGGCCCACCCGTTGCCCTGGAGCAGGAAGTTCCACCGCCAGGCCTCCTTGTCGCCGCCCAGGTCGGTGATCGCCGTGCCCACCACCCCGTCGGGCTGGGGCAGCTTTTGCCCCTCGGCGGTGCCGTCGGTGGTGCTGAGCGGGTAGTAGATCAGCTCGTACTCGTACAGTTGCCCGGCGCTGCCCTGGTCGAACTGGGCGTCGAGCACGAGGTCCGTGGCGCGGTCGAGTTGCAGTTCGGCGGGCCCGGTGTGCTTCGACAGCGGCGTGATCGCGTGGACAAGGTCGTTGTACTCGGCCGCCACCGAGCCGGCGCCCTGCATCACGAGGTTCATCAACACTTCTCGCTGGCCGTAGCCCACCCCCTCGGAGCGGTCCACGAGCACGCCCTGGTGACGACCCCGGAAGGGCGCGTCGGGGCCGAAACGCACGCCGTAGCCGAGGCGCAGGTCCTCCGGGCGGCCACGCTCGCTGCCCTTGGTGCGCAGGCCCACGTCGTAGAACACCCGCGACTCGTCGTACACCACGGTGGCGCCGAGCAGGTCGTCGCTCATCAGGTTCTCGTCGGCGTGCATCCAGTCGGAGTCGTCCGCCGTCACGAGGATGCGGAAGTTGTGCAGGCCGTTGGTCTCGGCCTCGCCGCCGAAGGTCAACAGCGCCCGCGAGTCGGCGCCCGCCGCCGGGAAGGTCGATGTCAGCCCCGCGCCGTCGGTGGCCTCGGCGTAGAACTGCACGATCGTGCCCTCGGGCTGGCCGTCGAGGGTGGCTGTCCAGGTGCCGCCCACCTCGACCATCGGCGTCTCCACGAACGCGGCGCCGTCGATGGACGACCACAAGCTGACCGCCTCCACGTCGTCGGGGTCGTCCGCAGAAACGCTGATGGCCACGGGCTCGTAGGCGGCGGGCACGGCGACGTCTTGCGACAGGTCCGCGAAGGTCGGGCCGATGTCGTCGCGGGTGGAGTTGGCCTCCCCCGGGGTGCCCGAGCGATCCGGCATCGGGACCCGAGCGGTGACGGCGAGGCGGTTGAAGTACAGCCGCGTGTTGAGCTGGTTGCTGCCCGACACCCAGCGGGCGCGGAAGGAAATTTCGTACTCGTCGCTGCCGATGGGATCCCGGAGGGTGGTCTCGGCGTGGTTGTGCATGTGCCCGGTGGAGCCGGTGGCCACCAGGCGGAGCACGCGGTTCGCCGCGTCGTCGGGGTCGGCCACCACCTCGCTGTGGCGGTGGTTGCCCAGCAGGCGCCAGCGGTCGGTGTTGTCGAAGGTGCCGTTGTAAAGCTGCTCCTCGGCGTCCCCGCCGGGGTCGCGCACCACGCTGAGGTCGTCGATCAACACCTCGCCCGCGCCGAGCAGGCCCAGCACCAGTTCGTGCCAGGTGCCGTCGGGCCCCACGGCGCTGGACCCCGCCGGGCCCTCGTAGGCGTACGTCACCCACTGCGCGCGGTGCCCCTCGTCGCTCGCCGCCCAGGCCTCGGCCACGGCGTTGTCGGCGTGCGGGTCGCGGAGTTCGAGCGAGCTGCCGCCGCCGTCGGCCGCCGCCGGCCACCGGCCGCCGTCGAAGTAGCGCACGTCGTCGGCGGGGTTGCCGTGCGCGTCGAGCAGCAAGATGCGGTCGCTGCCGTTGTCGAGTCGACCGGTGAAGTCGCTGACGACGAGGTAGCCGCCGGGCGCCAGCGAGGTGCCCGCCGGGAAGGCGTACCCCACGGCGTCGACCAGTTGCCAG
>CAYHRZ010000289.1:0-7041 GCA_964359125.1 uncultured Klebsiella sp.
CCGTGCCGCACACGGCTTTGCCGTCTTGCACGGTGAAGTGGTTGGCGTTGCTCAGGGTGTCTACGAAGCTCCAGGCGGTGCCGTCCCAGTGCACCGACACGCCCCCGCTGCCGACGGCCCACACGTCGTCCTGGGCGTTGCCCCACACCTTGTAGAGGGCGTACTGCGCGGTGACTTCGGCGGGGAGGGTCACCGGCGTCCAGGCGGCGCCGTCGAAGGTGTAGGCCACCGCGGCGTCGCTGGGCACCGCCGTGTTGCCGCCTACCGCCCAGGCCGTGCCGTCGCCCGGGCCCCAGGCGCCGAAGAAGGTCACCTCCGGGTCCAGCACCCACGACGTCAACGTCGCGGTGCCGAGGTCCAGCCGGAACACCCGCCCGCCCGCGCCGGCGATCCACAGCCGCGCGCCGTCGCCCGACACCCACCAGAGGTCCCCGGCGTCGAAGCCAGGTAGTGCCGTCCAGGTGGCCCCATCGAAGTGGAAGGCCACCGGGCCGGTCCCGGCGTCGGCACCCACCACGTACACGTCGTCGGCCGCGCTGCCCCATACCGAGAGCACCGCCCCGGGGAGGTTCTCAGCCACGTCGCGCCAGGGGGGCAGGTCGCTGGCGCTGTCGGCCGAGTCGCCGGAGTCGGTGGGTTCGGGGCAGGCGAGCAAGAGCAGCAGCACGGGGCACAGGATGTAGCGCGGCGCGCCCGGTGGCCACCCCCTCGTGGGAAAAGCGCGCCCGTTCGCCCCAGCCTAGGGGCAGGCGCGCGCACCAGGCGGGGCGCGCACTCCTCGCCTCGTCGGGAAACTACCAGCGTAGAACCGTAGCAGCGCCGGTGGCACGGGGCTTGCGAGGTGCCGAGTGAACCCCCGGTGATCCGTGATCCTCGTCGCCCTCGCCCACGCCGCCACCGAGTGCATGTCCGTCGACGACTTCAACGACTACATGCTCTCTCACGACCCCAGCACCTCGGTCGTGCTCAATTACGATGCCACCGGTGTGAACCCCAACGATTGGCCGGGCACCAAGGGGGCGCTGGCGGACCTCACCGACAGTACCTGCGCCGCCGGGGGGAGCCTGGCCCTGAAGGTGTACGGACCCGACGACCCCCCCAACACCTCCCACCCCACCGGCACCCTGAAGCAGGAGTACGGCTACAACTGCGGGCCGATGCCCAACGAGGAACACTGGGCCGACCCCAACGCCTCCGAGGTGGTGTTCGTCGACGGCAGCGAGCGCTGCGACGTGACCATCTGGATCGACCCGGCGACCTTCGGCTACATCCTCGACTGCGACCACGGCTACTTCGTGGGCGAGGCCGACAACGGCCCGGCCATGCCGGTGAACTACATCACCCTGTTCTCGCTGGTCGACGGCAGCACCTGGAAGATGAAGAACGCCACCTCCACCTGGAACGAGGTGTGTTTCGAGACCAGCGAGCCGGTGGAGGAGGTTCCCGACACCGCCGAGGACGGCGTGGTGGATGCCATCCAGGACGTGACCGCCGCCATCGACCCGCCGGGCGCGGTGTACAGCGACGTGCGCGACCTCTGCGTGGAGGCCGGCTACAGCGAAGTGTACGTGCAGTTCGACCTGTCCAGCATCGAGGGTCGCGTCACCTCGGCGGTGCTGGAGCTCACCGCGGGCTCCGACAGCTCCGCCAACGGCTCCGGCACCGACGTGTACCTGGCCGCCTCCTCGGCCTGGTCCGAAGACACGCTCACCTGGAACACCCGTCCCGGCACGGCGGGCAGCAAGCTCGACCGCGCCGCACCCGTCTCGGCAGGCGAGAGCTACACGCTCGACGTGTCGTCGGCGGTGAGTGCGCCGGCAACGTACTCGTTCGCGCTGGTCCCCGACGCCGCGGACACCAACGGCTCCCACTTCGTGTCGACCGAGGCGGGCGCCAACGGACCGAAGTTGCACGTCACGTGGGAGCCCACGGACGACGGTGGCGGCGACGACGACGGGGGTGGTACCGATGACACCGACGTGGACGACGGCGAGCCGGGCGACGGCGGCGGCGAGGACGACGACCCGGTCGACACCGGCGACGCCAGCGGCCCGTCGACGGCGCCGGGCGAGGCCAACGCGATCGCCAGCGGAGACTGCGGCTGCGACGCGGGGAGCAACGCCGGCGCCTGGGGGTTGGTCCTCGGCGCCACCACGCTGCTGCGACGGCGGCGCGGGTAGTCGACGCCCGGGGTGATAAGCCCCGGGGGTGCGGCTGTTCATCGCGAACCGGGGCGAAATCGCGGCGCGAGTGGCCCGCGCCGCGCGCGAGCTGGGGCTCGGCGTCGTGGGCGCGTTCACGGACGTCGACGCCGGTGCCTTCCACACCACGGCGGTCGACGAGGCCGTGCCGCTCGGCAGCGCCGACGGCTACCTTTCGGTCGAGCGCCTCGTCGCCGCCGCCAAGTCGGCGGGCTGTACCGCCGTGCACCCGGGCTACGGCTTCCTCGCGGAGAACGCGACCTTCGCGCAGGCGGTGATCGACGCTGGGCTGTCGTGGGTGGGCCCCTCCCCCGCCGCTATCGCCGCGATGGGCGACAAACAGCGCGCCCGCGCCCTCGTCATGGCCGCCGGTGTACCGCTGGTGCCGTCCGGGGTGGCGGCGGGCTTCCCGGCGCTGGTGAAGGCGGCGGCGGGCGGCGGCGGGCGCGGCATGCGGGTCGTACACGACGCGGCGGCGCTGGCCGCGGCGGAGCAAGCCGCCTCGTCGGAGGCGATGGCGGCGTTCGGCGACGGGACGGTCTACGTGGAGCGGTTGGTGGAGGGGGCACGGCACGTGGAAGTCCAAGTCCTCGGCGACAGCCGCGGGAAGATCGTGTCACTCGGCACGCGCGACTGCTCGTTGCAGCGGCGCCACCAGAAACTGGTGGAGGAGGCGCCGGCCCCGGGCTTGGCGCCCGCCACCCGCGACGCCATGGAACTCGCCGCCTTGAACGCCGCGAGGGCCGTGGCCTATGAGGGCGCCGGCACCGTGGAATTCCTGCTCGACCCCAGCGGCGCCTTCTACTTCATCGAGATGAACACCCGCGTGCAGGTGGAGCACCCGGTCACCGAGTTGGTGACGGGGATCGACATCGTGGTGGAGCAACTCAGAGTAGCGATGGGAGAGTCGGCTGCCGACCCCACCGGCGCCCGCGGCCACGCCATCGAGTGCCGGGTCATTGCCGAGGATCCCCAGCAGGGCTTCGTGCCCAGCCCCGGGCGACTTGTCCGCTTCCGCCCGCCTTCGGGCCCGGGTGTACGGGTCGACGCGGGCGTCGCCGAGGGGTCCGAAGTGACCACCGCTTACGACTCGCTGCTCGCCAAGGTCGTCGTCCACGCGCCCAACCGCGACCTCGCCCGGGCGAGGATGGCACAGGCGCTCGGCGCCTTCGAGATCGCCGGGGTGTTCACCACCGCCGCCCTCTGCCGCGAGTTGGTGCTCCACGACGACTTCGCCGCCCTGCGGATCCACACCCGGTGGCTCGAAGCCTTCATGGAGACCCGCCCGCCAGCGGCGCCCGTGGTGGCGGCGCTGGCCGCGGCCGCCCTGGGGCACGCGTCGTCACCGGGACTCCCCGGTCGGGTGGCGATCCCCACGCCCTGGACGAGCATCAAGGACTGGCGATGAAGTTTCGACTGGGCACCACCGAAGTGGAGGCCGAGAGTCGCGTGGAAGCCGACGCCGTGGTGGTGACGGTAGACGGCCGGACGACGCGGGTGCCGTTCCGCCGCCTCCCCGGGGGACAGGTGCAGTTGTTCGTCGACGATCGCTGGTGCCTGGCCTGGTCCGACGGGCGGGCGACCTGGGTCGACGGCCAGAGCCTCGAGGTGCTGCGGGTGGGCTCGACCGGGGCCACCGCCGCGGCCGGCTCGTTGGCCTCGCCGATGCCCGCCACCGTCTTGCGGGTGCTGGTGGCGCCCGGCGACGCCGTGGACGAGGGCCAAGCCTGCGTGGTGGTCTCGGCCATGAAGACCGAGGTGACGCTGCGGGCACCGCGGGCGGGCGTGGTGGCCGAGGTGCGCGTGGTGGCCGGGCAGTCGGTCAAGGCGGGCGAGGCCACCGTGCGCCTGGCCGGGGCCCTCGGCGAGGCGGCCTAGGGCATGCGGACCGAGACCACCGGGCACCTGCTGCGGCTCGTCATGGACCGTCCCCAGAAGCGCAACGCGCTCGACCTGGACACGCTCGGCGCGCTGCGGGCGGCCTGCTCGCCGCCACCGGGGGTGCGGGTGATCCGGCTCGAGGCGGAGGGCCCCGCGTGGTGCGCGGGCGCCGACCTGGCGTCGCTGGCGGCCCACCCCGGCGGCTCGGCCGGCGCGATGTTGCTGTTCGCTGATGCCCTCGCGGACCTCGTGGCGTGCCCGGTCCCCATGGTCGCGGTGGTCGACGGCGCGGTGCTCGGCGGTGGGGTGGGCCTGCTCTGTTGCGCCGACATCGTGGTGGCCGGCCCCACGGCGAGCCTCAGCTTGCCCGAGGCGCGAGTGGGCCTCTGGCCGATGATGGTGGGCGCCCTGCTCGGGCGGGTCACGACGCCGAGGGTGGCGATGGACCTCGCCCTCACCGGGCGAAAGGTGGCCGGCGAAGAGGCCCTGCGCCTCGGCCTCTTCTCCCGGCTGCTCCCCTCCGCCGCCGAGACCGACCAGGCCGCCCGCGAAGTCTGCGACGCCATCGCCGCCCGCTCACCGGCGGCGATCCGCGCCGGGCGCGAGGCCTGGCGGCGGTCGGCTGGCCTGGAGGTTCCGGACCTGCGCGGCCGCCTGCGCGCCCTGGCCAGCGACCTTGCCACGACCAGCGCCCACCCCGACGCCGCGGAGGGCATCGCGGCGTTCTTCGAGAAACGCGAGCCCCGCTGGGCCGACTAGGAGACACCGATGTTTCACAAGCCCGACCAGGACCCCTCGCGCGCGGCGATGATCACCTGCGCGCTCTCGGGCGTGGTGGCCAACCGTGCCCAGTGCCCGGCGATCCCCTACACGCCCGAGGAGTACGCCGCCGAAGCGCGGCGGGCCTACGAGGCCGGCGCGGCCGCCGTCCACATCCACGCCCGCAGCCCCGACGGCGCGCCGAGCTTCGAGGTCGCGGACTACCGCGACATCCGCGACGCCATCGTCGCGGCCTGCCCGGTGATCATCAACTTCTCCACCGGCGCCGTCGACGTGAGCGTCGAGAAGCGCGTGGCGTACTTGGAGGCGGTGAAACCGGCGGTCGCGGCGCTGAACATGGGCTCGATGAACTACGCCAAGTGGAGCGACAAGCGACAGGATTTCGTCTTTGACTTCGTGTTCCAGAACCCGATCAGCGAGATCCGGGCGCTGCTGGCCGCGATGAACGAGAACCAGATCCGGCCGGAGTGCGAGTGTTTCGACCTCGGCCACGTGGGCACGCTCTACCCGCTGGTGCAGATGGGCGCGCTGACGCTGCCGGTGCAGGTGTCGCTGATCATGGGCGTCGTCGGCGGCATCCCGGGCACGGTCGACAACCTCGTCCACGCGGTGAACCAGCTACCACGGGGCTCCGACTGGGAGGTCATCTCCCTGTCGCTCGACCAGTGGCGCCTCCTGGCGGCGGCGGCGGCGATGGGTGGCAACGTCCGCGTCGGGCTGGAAGACAACTTCTACGTGGAACCCGGGCAGATGGCACGCAGCAACGGCGACCTCGTGGCCAAGGCGGCGCGGATGCTGCGCGACACCGGGCGGTCCATCGCCACGGTCGACGAGTGCCGACAGCGGCTCGGTCTGGTGCACGCCTGAGGCCGAGCCCTAGTCCTCGTCGCCCGGGCCGTCGCTGTCGAGCTCGTCGCGCTCGTCGTTCCAGGCCGGCAGGCCCGGCTCGGTGAGGTCCGGCGGCAGTGAGCGACCCGTGCAGGAGCGCTCGGCGTAGGCCCGCGGGTCCGGGACGTGCGGATCCGACGCGCGGTCCTCGAAGCGCTTCCACTCGCCGCGGATCAGGCGCTCGTGGGGGTAGTAGCTCGCCTTGTAGGCCAGTGGTTCGCTGTCGGCAGCCCAGAGCCCGAGGTAGTAGTAGCGGATGCCCATGCTCTTGCAGAACTCGATCTCCTTGAGCACGCTGTACACGCCGACAGCCCGCCGCGCGGCCGCCGGGTCGAAGTAGTGGTAGGCCGAGTTGGCCGACACCCGACCGAGGTCCAGCAGGCTGAGCCCCACCAGCTTGTCGTCCTCGTGGTAACGAACCTCTACGGTGGGCGCGCAGGTCTCTACCAGCCACTCGTGGTAGCCGAGGGGATCTCGCCGGGAGTAGCTGGTGAGCAGCCCGCGCAGCCTGCGGTGACGGTTCCACAGCATCACGCGGCGCCGACTCAGCGCGGGGGGGCCCATCTCCACCCGCAGCTCCCCCTCGTTGCGCTTCCAGTTTCGCCGCTGCGACTTCGACATGCGGAAGTCGGCGACGTCGATGCGGACCGGCTCGCAGGCCTGGCAGAAGGGGCACTCGGTCCGAAAAACCGTGCCGCCGACGCGCTGGTCACCCTCGTCGAGCAACAAGTCGAGTTGCTCGGCCGAGAGCGGCTCGGTCGGGGCCCGGGCGGGGCACCGGGCGATCTGCCCGGGCCGGTACACGCAGGCCTCGAAACGATCCTGCACGACACGCGTCTCGGGCCGGGCAACCGGGATGCGCTGGCTCGACATCGGGCCTAGCGTAGCGACGAAACTCGCCCGGGGAAAGGAAAAGTGTGGCCGACCGCGCTAGCGGCCACCGAACAGGGCCGCGAAGAAGTCGATCACGCGGTCGAACCAGTAGGCCCAGCGGTAGTCGAACAACGGGCCGCCGAGGCCCTCCTCGTCGAGCCCGGTGTCGCCTTCGCCGGTATCGGAATCGCCGGTGTCGACGGCAGGACCGGTGTCGACCGAGCTTGCGGTGTCCCCGCCGCCGGTGTCGCCGCCGCCGGTGTCCCCGCCGCCGGTGTCCCCGCCGCCGGTGTCCCCGCCGCCGGTGTCGCCGCCGCCGGTGTCGCCGCCGCCGGTGTCGCCGCCGCCGGTGTCGCCGCCGGAGTCGGTGTCGGTGTCGGTGTCCGTGTCGGTGTCCGTGTCGGTGTCCGTGTCGGTG
>CAYHRZ010000290.1:0-7035 GCA_964359125.1 uncultured Klebsiella sp.
GGAGCCGGGGGAGCCGGCGTGGTAGACGGCATTGCCGTCGCCGGGGTTGGCACCGCCCACGAGGCAGAGGCGGCGGCCGGCCGCGCCGCGCGCGACACGGGGGCGGCGGGAGCGGTCGGCGGCGGCTCCTCGACAATCGCGGTCGGCTTCTCGACGGGGCTGCCGCCCGGGTCCGCAGCCAGCGTCTCCACCAGGGCCGGGGGCTCCTCAACCAGCGCCGCAGCCGGTTGAACCTCGGTCGTCGGCCCGACCAGCCACCAGACCACAGCCGCCGCTGCGCCCAGCGACAGCGCCACCGCGAGCGCGAGCACGCCCCGACCCGCCGGCAGCGCGCCGGTGGCCGTCGACCGGGGGCGATCCTCGCCGGCCAGCGAGAGGGAACCCTGCGCCATCGTCTCATTCGATCCCGATCCCCCGACCCCCGCGGCCGGGCGCTGGGAAGGCGCGCCCACCAGCGCATCGTCATCGTCATCCGGCATGCTGTCGAGCACCGCCAGGAGGGCCGACGCCATCTCCGCCGCGCTGCCGTAGCGATCGTCCACCCCGTAGCGCGTGGCGCGCGCGACCACCGGCCGCAACGACATCGGCACCGGCGCCAGCAGGCGGTCGTGCAACTCCGACACGAACAAGTCGCCCGGGAGGTCGCCCGTGAGCAGCGACACCAGCGTCGCCCCCGCCGCGTACACGTCGGTGCGCCCGTCGATCCCCTTGGCACCCGCGCGTTGCTCCGGTGACATGAAGGCCCAGGTGCCGATGATGGAGCCGGTCTTGGTGAGCGATGGACTGTCGTCTTCGGTCACGTGGGCGATGCCGAAGTCGGTGACCTTGGGCGTGCCGTCGCGGGCGAGCAAGATGTTGTGGGGCTTGATGTCGCGGTGCACCACCCCGTGGGCATGGGCCACGTCCAGCGCGCGGAGCACCGCGACGACCACGCGCACCGCCTCCCGCGCCGGCAGGCAGCCGCGCTCGTGCACCCGGTCCGACACGCTGCCGCCTTCCACGAGTTCCATCACCATGAAGATCTGCCCATCGTCCTCCCCCACGTCGTGGACGGCGGCGATGTTGGGGTGGCTGAGCCGGGCCATGGTGCGGGCCTCGATCTCGAAGCGCCGCCGCAGCGGCGCCTTGTCGGAGAAGGCCGGCGACAACAGCTTGATCGCGCGTTCCACCCGGAGCCGGCGATCCCAGGCTCGGAACACGGCCGCCATGCCGCCCTGGCCGAGGATCCCCCGGATCTCGTAGCGACCATCGCCCAGCGTCGCGGGGTGCTCGCCAGTCACGGGCTCGGTCACCTGCCACTCACCAGGTGAAAACGGTGACGGCGCCCAGACCCAGGGCCACCGCACCCGAGCCGATCGAGGCGTACGTGAGGGTGTTGGCCTGAGCTTGCAAGCCGGGAAGTTCACTGTCGGCGGCGGGGTCCTCGAGATCCCAGAACTGGTCGTGAGCGCCCAACGCCAGCCCATACAACACCGCCGATGCCACGGCCGCGGCTCCGGTTCCCGCGATGAGCCCGGTGTGGAGCCCCTTGCGCGACAGCGCCTTCGGCGGCGTGGCCCACGCCGGCAGCGGCTCGCCGGGGCGCAGCAGGGTGGCTGCCTCCGGCTTCCCCGAGTCGTCGAACCGCTGCAAGATCACCGACACCCCCGTCGGACGAGGCGCGCCACGCACCCCGTCGACGAGGATCATGCCCCCGCCCACCGCCTGGACGGGTTGCAGCTCGCCCTCGTCGGAGCGCAGGCTCGCCTCGTACAGCCCTACCAGTGGGTGACCCGCCGGCGCCACGCTCTCGGGGATGGCGTACCCCGGCTGGAGCCGCCGGGCGGCGTGGAACTCAGAGAGCGCCGTGCTGAAGTCGTGCCGGGTGAAGGCCGCGATAGCCAGGAGTCGGTGGTAGGCGGCTGCGTCGCGTGGATCCACCGGAGTCGGCAAACACGCCAGCGCCACGGCGGCGGCCTCCAGCGAGGCCGCCAGCGCGTCGGATTCCATCGCCGCGAAGGCCCCCTCGCCGGCCGCGGACGCCGCCGCGAAGTCGGAAGCGGCCGCCACACCCGCGCAGGTGGTCTCGGCGGCCGTCCCCAGGCGCACGAGCAGCAAGGCGGTCAACACCCGCCGAGCTTACCGGACCGACATGAGACGGTCAAGAAGGGTGACAGCCGGCGAGCAGAACCCCGGCCCCTCGCCCGCGACGGGCTGTCACAATCGCCCGCGCGTCAGAACGCCCCAAGCGCCCCGTTGAGCACCCCCCAGGCCACCCCCAACGCGCCGAGGATGGCCACGCCCGCCCAGCGCAGCGCGATGCGCTCCTGGCCCCGCACCACCTCCGCCTCGTCGCGGTCGCTCACGACGTACAGGTCGCCGTCGGCGTGCATCTCCCAGCCGTCCGCCGCGGCCGCCACCCGCCCGACCGCGTGCACCCGGTCGCCCCCCGCGATGACCTCCTCTCGGTATCGCAGGTACGGCCCCACCAGGCCCTCGGGCGCCTCGCCGAGTCGGTCCAAGACCTCGCTGAGCTCGGCGCTCGGGAAGCCGAAGATGCCCCCGGTGCCCCGCGCGGGACTGGTGACGATCACGTCGGCCTCGTCGGGAAACAGCGCCACGCGACCGCCACCGTCGTCGAGCCAAGTGCGAACGGTCTGCCGCTTGTCGACGAGCGTTTCCCACCGGTTGCGCCGCCGCTGCTCGACGATCATGCGCCAGTACAAGCAGGCCCGCCGTGACAGCGGTGACTCGATGTCGCCGTCGCCGTGGACGACGCCGCGGACCTCGTTGAGGCCCGGTTCCAACTCGGCGATGGGTGTAGGCGGCGTGTTGCCGAGAAGGCGCGCCAGTCGAAAAGCGCGCGTTCCTAGCACCGCTCCCGCCACGAGCGCGGAAGTGCCGACGCCCGAGGCGATGGCCGCGATGAGCTGCTGCGTTTCCACGGGGCGCGGATCGTAGCACGGGGGCGCCCGGGTCCCGGCGGCCGGATACGGCGGCGCCATGTCCGAACTACGACAGCGGGTGGAAGCAGGCGAGCCGGCCGCGATCCGCGAGGCGATGGCGCGCCTGGACCGGGGGGAGCTCCGGGTGGCGGAGAAGGTCGACGGCGATTGGGTGGTGCACGCCTGGGTGAAGACGGCGATCCTCGGCTATTTCGGGATCGCCGAGATGCAGGTGATGGAGGTGGGCCCCTTCGAGTTCCACGACAAGATCCCGCTGAAAAAGGGACTTGCCGCCGCAGGCGTGCGCGTGGTCCCACCGGGGGTGGTGCGCTTCGGTGCCCACGTCGAGCGGGGCGCCATCCTGATGCCCGCCTACGTCAACATCGGCGCGCGGGTGGGTGCGGGCAGCATGGTCGATACCTGGGCCACCGTGGGCTCCTGCGCCCAGGTGGGCCGCAACGTCCACCTCTCCGGAGGGGTAGGGCTCGGGGGCGTCCTGGAGCCCGCCGCCGCCCGCCCGGTGATCATCGAAGATGGCGCCTTCGTAGGCAGCCGTTGCATCGTGGTCGAGGGGGTCGTGGTGGGCGAGGAGGCCGTACTGGGCGCCAACGTGGTGCTGACGGCCTCGACCCCAATCGTCGACGTGAGCGGCCCCCACGAGGTGGTGTACCGGGGGCACGTGCCGCCGCGCAGCGTGGTCATCCCGGGGACCCGCCCGCGGAGATTTCCGGCCGGCGAATACGGCGTGCCCTGCGCACTCATCATCGGACAGCGCAAGGCCAGCACCGACCAAAAGGTGTCGCTGAACGCCGCGCTCCGCGACTACGGCGTGGCGGTTTGAACGACCTCGCCGAACGCCTGGCGCGGAGCACGCTCGAGTTGTGCGCCGTGCCCAGCGTGACGGGCGACGAGGCGGCCTGCGCCGACCTCGTCGAGCGGCGGCTGCGTCGCACCCCGCTCGAGGTGAGCCGCGTGGGGCTGAGCGTCGTGGCCCGGACCCCACCGACCGAGAAGCCGCTGGTCCTGCTCGTGGGCCACACCGACACCGTGCCCCCGAAGGCCACCGACGGTCCGCCCCGGCGCGACGGCGACCGGGTGTACGGGGTGGGGGCCAGCGACATGAAGTGTGGCCTGGCCGTGATGCTGGAACTCGCCGAGTCGATCGCTGGGCGCGGCGCCTTCGACCTTGGCCTGGTGTTCTACGACCGCGAGGAGGGGCCGTGGATCGAGAGCGGACTCGGCCCGGTCCTCGACGCGGTGCCCTGGCTGCACCGGGCTGCCCTGGCCTTCTGTCTCGAGCCCAGCGACAACGTGATCCAGGTTGGGTGCCTGGGTACGCTCCACGCGCGCGTCACCTACCGCGGACGAGCGGCCCACTCCGCGCGGCCGTGGCAGGGCGACAACGCCATTCACAAGGCGGCGCCGCTGTTGTCGCACCTCGCCGGTCGCGTGCCGCTCGCGGCCACCGTGGAGGGTCACACCTTCCACGAGGTGCTCAGCGCCACGCTGGCGCAAGGCGGCCGCACGCGAAACGTGATCCCCGACCAGTTCGAGCTCAACCTCAACTACCGGTTCGCACCCGGTCGCGACATCCAGGATGCCGTCCGCGAGATCCGCGAGCTCGCCGGGTCGGCCGACGTGGCCGTCGTCGAGGCGGCGCCGAGCGGGCGGGTTGTTACCAATAATGCACTTTTGCGAAAGTTTATCGAACGGAATGGTAACGCGGTGGCCGCCAAGCAGGCGTGGACCGACGTCGCCCGGCTCACGGAGGTGGGGATCGACGCGGTGAACCTAGGTCCTGGCCTGGCCGCCCAGGCCCACCAGGCCGGGGAGTTCGCGGAGGTCTCGCTGGTGGCCGACGGCTACCGGCAGTTCGAACGATTCCTCACGGCATAGCCGGTGAGTTTTGCCGCCCGCCTGGTGCTCGTCGCGGTGGTGCTCGCCGCCGCAGCCCTCCCGAAGCCGCCTGCGGTCGACGAGGAGTCGTACCTCTGGTTGGGGCGGGTGGTGGCCTGGGCGGATCCCTATGACTGGTCGCGCGCGTGGCAAGGCACCGAGGGCGTGGTGTACGCCCACCCACCCCTCTTCTTGTGGTGGATGAAGCTGCTCTCGCCGCTCGGACTGGGGGGCCGGCTCCCCAGCCTGGGCTGGGTGGCACTCTACGCCCTCGGCGCGGCCACGTGGATGAAGCGCAGTTGCCAGCACCCCGGCTACGCCGGTGCGGCCTGGCTGTGCTCGTCCACCGTCTTGCTCGGCATCGAGAACTCGCTGATGATCGACCTGCCCGCGGTGGCCCTGGGCACGTGTGGACTGGCCGTCTACCGCGAGGCGCTGAGTCGCCCAAACAGCGCCGCGTGGCTGGGCCTCGCGGGGCTCCTACTCGGCGTGGCCGTCGAAACGAAGTACCCCGCCGCGCTCTTGGTGGCGGTGGTGGCGATTCACGCCCTGCGTGTTCGACTGGCGCCCCGGCACGCCCTAGCGCTCGCCGCCCCACTGCTCGGGGTCGTGGTCCTGGTGGAGGGTTACGTGTTCACCCGGTACGGGGAATTCCACCCCTGGGTGGCCTGGGCCAGCCGCGACCTGGTGGCCCACGGGCCCTGGGACGACCGCGCGCTCGGCACCCTCACCCGGCTCGCCCTGCTCCCCACGGCCGCGGGCCTCCTGCTGGCGGCACCGCTGCACGTGGTGTCGGGAACGGTGTTGGGCGGGGTGCTGCTCCTGGCTTGCCGACCACCCGACCTCGGCGCCGGTAGTCTGGCGGCCTTGCTGGCCTTCGCGGCGCTGGGCGGCGCCCTGCTGTCGCGCGCGCTGCTTGCCACCTTCTCGCCGGTCACGCGGCGTCGCAAAGGCGATCGCTGCGACTCGCTGCTGCTCGGCGCCACGGTGCTGGCCGTCAGCGCCGGCGTGGTGCTGCTCCACAACTACGCGTCGGCCCGCTACCTCCTCCCGGCGGCCGTGCCGGCCGCGATCCTCGTGACCCGCTCCGCCGAAGAAGTGGCCGGGGGGAAACGGGCACTGCTGGTGAGCACCGTCCTGGCGGGAATGGTCGCAGCGGCCAGCGCGGTGGCCGACTGGCGCTTCGTGACCGCGAGCCTCGAGGTCGCGCGGGTCGCGTCGGCCAGCACGGGCGTCACCCAGTTCATGGGCGAGTGGTCCTTCCGCCACGGCATGGAGGCCAGCGGAGGCGAGCGCGTGTCGCCCCCGTTGCTCCCGGGCACACCGGTACTGGTCGACGACCAGTCGGGGGGCCGCGTCCCAGCAGAGTGGGAGCCGATCCGGCGCTTCGAAGCAGAGGACCGGTTCCCCCTGCGGGTGGTCGACGTCGCCGCCGGCGCAGGTCTGTACGCCGAGACGCTCGGGCCCCTGCCGCTCGCCCTCGGGTCCGGGCCGCTCACCTCCGTGACGCTGTACGAGGCGCGGTGATGGCTGACTTTCGCGAGGAGCGGAGCTGGGAGCGGGCCGAGAAGAGGCTGGACTACTACCTGCGCGACCGACCGCTGGCCACCTCGGCCCTCTGCCTGTTCCTCACCGGGATGTACGCGTACAGCTGCTGGCTGGACTGGACACGCGGCCAGTCGCCCTGGAAGGTCCTCGCCTGGAACCGCAGCCGCGACTTGATGACCGAGCTCGGCGCCCGCACCGGGGACCTCGTCCAGACCGGGGAGTGGCACCGCCTGCTCCGCTACGGCCTGCTCCACTGGAACGCGGGCCACCTCGCGATGAACGTCGCCGCGCTGTGGGCCATCGGCGAAGTCCTCGAGGCGGTCTACGGGCCCGCACGGGTGTTGTTGCTCTTCGCGGTGTCGACGCTCACCGGCGGACTGGGGTCTTGGATGGCGGGCGGGGCGATGACGGTGGGGGCGAGCGGCGGGGCGTTTGGCTTCCTGGGCGCGATGGTGGCGTTTGGCTGGCGGTGGGGCGGGCGACTCTCGCCGCACACGCGCCGCTGGTTCGGGCCGGTCTTGTGGCCGTGGGTGATCGGCAACCTCGCCCTCGGCCTCGTCCTGCCCTTCATCGACAACGGCGCGCACGGGGGGGGCTTGTTGGGGGGCCTGGCCCGGGGCGCCGCGGACGGCACCCGCGTGACCGCCCACGGCGAGGCCGGCGACGC
>CAYHRZ010000291.1:0-7009 GCA_964359125.1 uncultured Klebsiella sp.
CGGCGCCCGGGACGGCGGCCGAGGCGGCGGACTTCGTGGCCGCGCTGGTCGCTGCGCTCGGCGCGGGGCGGGTGGTGGCCGGGGGTCACTCCTACGGTGGCGCGGTGGCCATCGAGCTGGCGCTGTCGCGGCCGGACCTGGTGGCCGGCCTCGTCTTGTTCGACACCGGCGCGAAGCTGCGCGTCCACCCCGACATCCTGGTGGGCGCCGAGGCCCTGGCGGTGGACCCGGCCTGGGCGGCCAACCTCGCGGACTGGCGGGCGTGTGACGCGTTCGACCGGCGGGCCGAGGTGGCGACGATCCGCGTGCCCACGTTGGTGCTCACCGGGGCCGACGACGCGCTGACCCCGCCCCGCTACGCGGAGTTCCTCGGCCAGCGGATCGCCGGCGCCACGGTCGTGCTGGTGCCCGGGGCCGGGCACGAGGCCCCGTCGTCTCACCCCGTCGCCGTGGCTGCGGCGATCGGGGCCTTCCTCGGGGCAGACTAGGCGCCGGTGCCCTTGTCGACCGGTGCGCCGACTGGCTCGCCGAGCGGGTCGCCGAGCGGGTCGTCCAGGGGGTTGTCGTCGGGATCCTCCACCGTGGCCAGGAGGCGCTGCGCCGGGAGCGCCCCGGCGAGCAGCACGATGCCCGACAAGAGCGCCACGCCGCCGAGTCCGAGGATCACCCAGCCCCAGGCCGGGTTGTCGCTGGAACGTGGCAACCGGCTGACAATACCCGGGACGGTGGTGGCGAGCACCAGCGCCGCCGCCGGCGCGATCGAGAGCCGGAAGTGCACGTCGCCGCAAGCGCGCGCGAACAGCGGTCCCATCACCAGCGCCTCGCCCACCGCGCCCACGGCCACCACCGCGACGACCGTGCCGAAGCCGGCGCCGACGAGGTCCAGGGGCACCAAGCCGAGGGCCAACAACACCATGCCGCCGCCCGCCACCAGGAGCGTGGGCACCCGGGTGCCGGTGAGGGCGGCGACGCCCAGGCCCACCGCGGCGAGAGCCCCCGTGCCGAGCACCACCGAGGGGTTGACGAACCAGAACCACCCCGCCTCGCGCCCGGCGCTGCTCATCGCCTCGCCGAACTGAAGGTCGTTGGCCACCGTCCACGCCACGAGCCCCGCACCGCCCACCAGGACGGTGCCGCCCGCCACGGCAAGCACCGGCAGGGAGAGGCCCCGGGCACGGGCCGCCTCAGGCTGCGCGCCCCCGGGGGAGAACTGCAAGCCCAGCGGCACCAGTGCCACGAGCGCCGCCACGCCCGAGGCGACCGCCGAGACGCCGACGGACAGCCAGCCGCCGAAGGCCTCCGCCGCCCAGTTGCCGACGAAGGGCGCGGGGAGCGCCACCAGGTTGACCGTGGCGTAGACCGCGATGGCCACGGCCGTGCGCGCGCTCTCCTGCCCCGCTCCGAAGGGCCTCGCGAGCGCGGCCCACAGCGCCGGGCGGTACATGCCGATCCCGATGCCGCCGAGGACCATCGACGCGGCGAACGTCGTGCTGTCGGTGGCGAACGCGGCCACCGCCGCCGATGCCGCGTAGCACGCCAACCCCGCCGCCACCCCGCTGGCGGGGCCGAGCAGCGCGCACAGCGGCAGCGCGAGCATCACCCCCAGCACGGAGGCGGAGAGTTGGCTGGTGAACATGCCGGAGATCGACGACATCGGCATGCCGTGCTGCTCCGCCGCCATCCGGTACAATTGGCTTCGAGCTGCGTAGTAGCCGAGCGAGTGGCAGCCCGCGACCAGCACCAGTGCCGCGCCGGTGACCAGCCCGGCGCTCACTGCACGGTCACGCGCACGTCGTCTTGCACCGGCTCGAGCGTCATTTCTGGGTCGTCGGTGCAGGTGTCCTCGACCTGCACGATGATGGTCCAGATGCCCGCGGCATCCGGGGTCCAGGTCTGGGTGAGGCCGGTGCCCACGTTGTCGTCGTTGCCGCCGTTGGGCACCACCGCCCAGAGGACCCTCAGCTTGTCCTGGTCGTCGACCTCGCTGGTGGCCTCGGCCACGAGGGCTACCGGCTCGCCCAGCGGCAGGGTGGCGCTCGACGCCGGCGACGTGATCTCGATGGTGGGCCCCACGTTGCAGTGCCCGCCCAGGCCAGTGGCGGTGTCGTTGGAATCGACGGTGCTGCCGCCGTCGCAAGCCAGGAGGAGGATCAGCATCCCCACCGGGTAACGCGGGTGCTACAACCCGATCGCGTCCTCGGGGAACACCTTGGCCTTGATGCCAGGATTCTTCTTCTGCAGTTCCTGGTCCTGCGCCGAGAAGAACGCGTCGATGGCCGCCTTGTCTTTCAGGGGGGTGGGGGAACCGGCGATCACCACGTCGCCGACGCAGTCCTTGGGCAGGCGCCAGCTGTACATGTCGACCGTGGGCTTCACCCGCGACACGAGCTGGTCCGGCCAGGTCCGGTTGGCGTTTTCGACGACGGCGGTGTGGACCTCGATCCGCGTGTCTTTCTTGCAGGTGGCCACCTTCGACACGTAGATCGCGTAGGTGAGCGAGCCGTCGGCCTGGGCGACGTCGCGGTAGCGCGCGGCTGCCATGCTGTCGGAGTGGGCTTCCTGGCCGAGGGCGAGCAACGTCATGCGCGCCTGTTCGAGACCGGGCTCGGGCAAGGTGGACGCGAGGTTGACGATGGCGCCGGTCGCGGCCTCGGCGGCGGCGACGTTGGTGCCGGCCGTGGAGCCCACGCCCGCCGCGTCGGCGAAGGCACCGACGATGTAGGCCGACAGTTCCGGGTCCTTCTCGGCGGCGGCACGCTCGGCGAGCATCGGGATGGCGCCCTCGCCCTGGTTGCGCGCCAGCGTCTCGAGGATCGCCTTGAAACGGCTGCGGTCCTTGGCCTGGGAGCCCAGGCCCGACGTGAGCACCTCGACCGCGGCCGGGGTTCGGCAGGCGTCGAGTGCCGCGTACCAGCGGTCGCTCCAGAACTTCTCGCCCAGCGCCTTCTCGGACTCGGCGAAGAAGGCGGGGACCTCGGCCACCGCGCACTGCTCGCCGAGCGTGTTGAAGAAGCCGGAGCGCTCGTCGGGTTGCATCGACGGCACCCAGTCGCGCACGACGCTGCCGAGGCCAAGCTTGATCGCCTCGAGCGCCGCCGCGTCGGCCCCACTCCCGGCGATCAACCGCTTGAACGCGTCGGGGGCGGCGGCTTTCGCCGCCGTGGCGTCGCAGGCCAGCAACTCTACCCAGGCCTTGCCCACGCCGCTGGGACTGGCCTCGGTGAGCGCGGTGTTGGCTGGGGCTACGCAGTCGGGCGCCGGCGGCGCCTTGCTGCCGGCGAGGGCGGTGGCGACGAGGATCAGGTTCAACATGGGGGTCTCCGTGTGCGCGCCCCGGTATCCGCGCGGCCGCTGGCGGTCACGCGGGGGGATATGGCGAGGGCGCATGTCGAACGACGCCGATCCCGCCCGCCTGCTGCGATGGGTGCGCGTGGCCATCGCCGTCAACGTCCTGGGCTTCGTGGTCAACGCGGGGGTGCTCTACGGCCTGGTGGTGTTCGTCGTGAACGAGCCGGCGGAGGTGGAAGGGGTGTCGCTCACCGCCCGGTCCGACGACGACGGCGACGGGGTCGACGACGATCCCCGGCCGGGCATGAAGGCTTTCTACACCCGGACCGCGGGCTTGCTGGATCGCACCGCCCGCCGTCACGGCACCAACCCGGCCGACGTCCTGCCCTCCAAGGAGCAGATCGAGGCCGCCGTGGAGTCGCGCAGCATGCACTCCCCCGAGAGCGAGATCGTCCTGCAAAAGCTGCGGGAGGGCTACGACTACTACAACCTCGACTGGCCGCTGGTGATGCCCCACCAGTGAGGGCTGCGACGGCCGATCTCGCCGGTCGGCCGCGAACCGCGTGGTAGTAGTGTAGTTACAAGGCTATGAACTGTGGAGCCTAGCGGAGCCCCCTTGATGCCCGCGCGGGGTGGCGCTATACGCGCGGCCCAGGAGATTCCCGATGATGCAACTCCCGCACGAGATGCGCGACACGCTCGTCGAAACGCTCGACGAGTACCTCGAGGCGCAGACCGGCAACCCGGAGCCGGAGTCCGTCGCCAGCTACGTCGTCGAACTGCTCGGCACGGTGTCGGAGGAGATGAAGGTCGACGACGCCGACGAGATCGTGCTGAAGCTGGAGTCGTCGGGCGAACTCGACGCCAGCCTCGTGGAGGTCCTCGAGGAGGAGTTCGAGAGCAACGAGGACTTCGAGTACACCGGCGAGGAGATCGTGAGCCTGGTCGAGAAGGTGTGCGACGTGGAGTGGACCACGAAGGACGACGAAGACGACGTCGAGAAGGACGACGACGACGACGACGACCCCGACGGCTTCTTCGAGGAGATGGGCGCCGAGGAAGACGAGGACCTCTAGCCCTTCCCGGTGGCGCGCCGTCCCGGCCCCCCGATTCGGATTACCCTCGCCGCTCGTGTCCTGGCGCCCGCTCTCGTTGTCGATCGCGCTGGTGCCGGCCACGCTGTTGTCGGTCAGCGCGACGGCCTCGGTGGCCGACGAACTGGCCAACCCCCTGCCGGTGATGGCGAGCACCCTCGACCGCGTGCACGCGCGACTGGGCGCGGAGGGCGCCTACTGGATTGGCTACGCGGTGGTGGAACAGCGGCGCCTCACGGTCCAGGGAACCCACGGCGTCGGGGCCGGCACGGTCCGCGAGGCGGACCGCACGCTCGACGTCGACGTCCGCGTGGGGTCGATGGAACTCGACAATACCCACAAGATCCGGGACGCCAGCTTCTTCTCGGACGACTCCCGGCCCTCCTGGACGGTCCCCCTCTCCGGCCCGGCTTCGTCGATGGAGCGGGCGCTCGTGCGCGGGACCGACGACGTGTTCCGCGCCGCGCGAGCGCGGCTCCTGAAGGTCCGCGCCAACGCGGCGGTGAAGGTGGAGCGCGAGGACCTCTCGGCCGACTTCTCGCCCGCGCCGCCGGTGGTGAGCGAGGCCGCCGTCCCTGAGCTACCCGGCGGCGCGGCGCCCATCGATGTCGCCACCTGGGAAGCGCTCACCGCGTCGTTGTCTGGGCGCTACCTGGCGCACGACGACATCCACGACAGCGCGGTGCAACTCGTCGTCACCCAGGCCCGTCGCTGGATCGTCAACACCGAGGGCTCACGCGTGGCCGACGGCCGCGACCACTTCCGCGTGGCCACCTGGGCCGAGACCGTCGCCCCCGACGGGATGGCGCTCTCGGTGTACGACTACGTCGACGTCGCCAGCCCAGACCGCCTGCCCGGCCGTGCGGCCCTGGAGGCCATGGTCGACGGGGTCGCGTCGCGCCTGCTGGCGCTGCGTGGCGCGCCGCTGGTCGAGCCCTGGTCGGGGCCGGCGATCCTGCGCGGGCGCGCGGCCGGCGTCTTCTTCCACGAGATCTTCGGCCACCGGGTGGAGGGCCACCGGCAGAAAGACGAAGACGAGGGCCAGACCTTCACCCAGAAGGTGGGGGAGCGCATCCTGCCGCCCTTCCTCGACGTGGTCGACGACCCCACCCTGCCGGACCTCGCCGGCGAGGACCTCAACGGTCACTACGCCATCGACGACGAGGGGGTGCGAGCCCGCCCCGTCCAACTCGTCGACGACGGTGTGCTCCGCACCTTCTTGCTCGGGCGGTCGCCCGTCGCCGGCTTCGCGGAGAGTAACGGCCACGGCCGACGGCAGCCGGGCCACGCCGTCGTGGCACGGCAGGGCAACCTCGTCGTCAGCGCCTCGGCTGCCCTCCCCTACGCGGCCCTCCGGAAGCGCCTGCTGGACGAGGTGCGTGCCCAGGGCAAGGAGTTTGGCCTCGTCTTCGACGACATCTCGGGTGGTTTCACCTTCACCGGGCGGAGCACGCCCAACAGCTTCGTCGTGCAGCCCGTGACGGTGTGGCGGGTGTTTGCCGATGGTCGCCCCGACCAACTCGTCCGGGGTGTGGACCTCATCGGCACGCCGCTGGCCACCTTCGGGCGCATCGTGGCTGCGGCCGACGACGTCGACGTGTTCAACGGTGTGTGCGGGGCCGAGAGCGGCTGGGTGCCGGTCAGCGCGGTGGCGCCGTCGCTCCTGGTGAGCGAGGTCGAGGTGCAACGCCGGGAGAAGGGCAACGACCGGCCGCCCCTGTTGCCGGTGCCGAAGTGAGCGTGCTGCTCGCGCTCCTCGCCGTCGCCGCCGACGTCGCCGCCGACGTCGCCGCCGCCGCCGTCGTCGCCCCCCCCACGCGCGCCGTGGTGGGCGCCCGGGTGGGGGAGTTGGAACGCGCCGAGGGCCTGCGCTTGCCCGACAAGCCGCCGCCCTCGCTGGTGATCCTCGACGTGCTCGATGGCGACGTGCGGACCTGCTTCGCCGAGGACGGAGGGTTGTTGCAGGCCCAGGAGGAGCGCTACCGCAACCTCCGCGCGGAGATCCGCGTCTCCGACGGCACGCTGGACTCGTCGAACTTCAGCGCCTTCGGCGAGCCCGACGGCGTGGTGAGCCGCCGCCTCCCGGTGGCCGACGACGTGCTCGCGTTGCGGCGCGAGGTGTGGCTCGCGGCCGACGCCGCCTACAAGCACGCCGTCGAGCAACTCTCCCGCAAGCTGGCGGCGGTCCAGGAACTGCCCGAGCCGCTGCCGGCCGACTGGGCCCCGGCGCCCGCGGTGCACCTCCCGCTGTCGCCCGCGGGCTCGGCACCCCGCGACGTTTTCGTCCACGGCGGCGACGCGATGTCGATGGCCGGCTGCCGCGACACGGTCACCGCGCTCACCGCGGCGGCGGCCCGGCCTGGGCTGGAGCAGGTCCAGGCGGTCGCGCGCGACTGGCACGGCTGGCGCGTGGTGCTCAACAGCGAGGGCACGCGGGCTACGACGCCCACCGGCAACGTCGTGGTCCGGCTGGAGGCCACCGCCCGCCGTGGCGACGGAACCCCCGTCCAGGACGCTCGGTGGTGGGTGGCTCGCGACGCCTCGGGGTTGCCGCCCCGCGAGGCGATGGTCGCCGCCGCCGCGGTGATGGCGGAGCGCCTGGTCGCCGCGGCCGCCGCCCCGGCGCC
>CAYHRZ010000292.1:0-6980 GCA_964359125.1 uncultured Klebsiella sp.
ACGCGGCCGGCCTTGGCGGCGAGGTCCAGCCCGACGTAGGCGCCACGGGCGAAGGCACGGAACTTCCGGCTGCTCACCGGGCTGATCCGCGACGTCGACAGGACCGCCACCCGGCCGCCGGCCACCTCCACGCGCGCGTGGGCGATATCCGGGCCCTCGGTCGCGACGCCAAGCCCGTTTGCACGGACGTCGACCACGTCGTCGAATCCCACGATCACCCCGAAGAGGTCCAGGTCGTGGACCATGAGGTCGTACACCACGTCGACGTCGACCGCCCGCGCCGTCCAGGGCGCCAGGCGCTCGGCCTGGACGAAACGGACGTCGATGCCCGTCCCGAGGAGCGCCCGGAAGGCCGGGTTGAACCGCTCCACGTGCCCCACCACGAGGTTGGGAAGCGCCGAGAGCGCCTCGGCCTCGGGCAACGACGACGCCAGCGGCTTCTCCACCAGGACCGGCACGCCGTCGCGCGCCAGCGACGAGGCGATCTCCGCGTGGGTCCGGGTGGGCGTGGCCACGACCGCGGCGTCGACACCCATCGCGTTGCCGAAAAATCCCAGCGCCGGGTCCACCTCCACGACCTCCACGCCCTGCAACCGCAGGTGGCGCGCGTGGTGCTGCCCCATCCGCCCCAGGCCATACACCGCGACGCGCACCGCCTACTCGTCGGCGACGTCGGGAGCGCCCACCGAGCGACAGATCCCCCGCTGGCTCTGCTCCAAGAAGTCGACCAACTCCACGACCTCGGGCACGTCGCTGTAGACTTCCCGCACCTGCTCGGCCGCGATTCGCAGGGGCATCCCCGCCTGGAACAACTCGCGATAGGCCGCCTTCAACGCGGCCAGCACTTCGCGCGAGAAGCCCGAACGGCGCAAGCCCACCACGTTCAGGCCCACCAGCCGCGCGCGGTCCCCCTGGGCGATCGTGAACGGCGGCACGTCCTGGGTGGCCATGGCTCCACCCGCCACCATCGCGCACCGCCCCACCCGCCCGTGCTGGTGCACCCCCGCGAAGCCGCCGAACACCGCCCGGTCCTGCACGGTGACGTGCCCGCCCAGCGCCGCGTAGTTCGCGAAGATCACGTGGTTGCCGATCACGCAGTCGTGCGCCACGTGCGTACCCGCCATGAACAGGCAATCGCTGCCGATGGTGGTGACCCCGCCGCCGGCCTCGGTGCCCCGGTTGGCGGTGCTCCCCTCGCGGAAGGTGCAACGCGGCCCCACCACCAACCGCGTCGACTCGCCGCGGTACTTGAGGTCCTGGGGGTCGCCGCCCACGCTGGCAAACGAGAATACGCGCGTACCCGCGCCGAGTTCGGTGTCGCCCTGCACGTGCGAGTGGGCATGGAGTTGCACGCCGTCGTGCAGCACGACCTTGCCGGTGACGACGGCGAAGGGCCCGATCTCCACGCCCGCGCCGAGCTCCGCTCGGGGGTCGATCGAGGCGGAGGGGTGAATGGCCATGGCGCTCCCGGGGCGGGCCCCGATGCTAACCCTTCCCCTCCCCGCCCGCGCGTCCCACGCCTCCGCCCCGGGGTTAGCCTCGCGGATGCCCCTCCTCGACCGGATCCGCGGCAAGCTCGACCGGCCTGCCAGCGCCCCCTCCCTCGCCCCGGTCGCCGCCGCCCGCGCCCGGCCGAGGCCGCCAAACGGGGCCACCAACTACGTCGTGTTGGTGCTCGACTCCTGCCGCTTCGACAGCTTCATGAAGGCGAAGCCGAAGGTGATGTCGAAGCTGGGCGCCGTGGAAAAACGGTGGACCTACGCCACTTGGACATCGCCATCGCACTACAACCTGCTGATCGGCCTGCTCCCGCACACCTCGCCCCCGCACGTCTACGCCAGCGACTACTACAAGGACGACTTCCTGCGCTTCAAGGAACGCTTCAACGTCGACAGCATCGAGTTCGGCAAGATGGTTCCCAACCTCTGGCTGCCGTCGTATCTGAGGAACAACCTCGGCTACCGCACCAACATGTACGTCTCGATGCCGGTACTCAACCCCTCCACGCCGATCAACCGCGACTTCGACGACTACGCCTTGATGCCGAAGCACAACGACGTCAGCGCCATGTTCCGCAAGATGCGCTTCTACGAGGATCGTCCCAGTTTCTTCGTGCTCAACACCGGTGAGACGCACTACCCCTACGCCACCCCCGACGAGCCCGAGAACGCCTGGCCACGCATCTCCGGCGTCAACGGCGTGTTCAAGCACCTCGACGACCACGCGCGGGCGGGCGGGATGGTACAGGCCGAGCAAGCCCCGCAGTTCTTCGACGACGACAAGATGAAGGAGCTGCACCGCCGCCAGGTCGACGCCGTGCGCTGGGTGGACCGCGCCTGCGAGGAGCTCTTCGACCTCGTCCCCGACAACACGTACATCACGATCACGGCGGACCATGGCGAACTGTTCGGGGAGAAGGGCTACTTTGGCCACGGGCCCGTGAACCACGAGAAGGTGATCGAGGTCCCCTTCGTCGAGGGACGGATCCGCTAGCGGCCACCTACAGTCCCAGCGGCCACCCCATCGCGTCCCACCCCAGCAACATCGCCGTCCACGTGATGCCCCAGGCCACGGCGCCGAGTCTGCTACAGCTCGCGCGCGAGCTGGGCCTCATTTACCGCTCCGTCGCCGTCGACGATCACGAGGCCGCGGCCCAGCAACACCATGTAGGGCAAAACACCGGAGCTCTCTTCGTTGAATTCCCAGTACGTTTCGAAGCCCGGATCCGCTAGCACCAGGTAGCTGATGCCCCACTCCGACTGCAACGTCGCGAGGTCTTCGGCGGTGGGCGACTCGCCTGCGGCGTTTTCACCCACGACTTCGATCGGGAACAATCCCTGTTCACCATAGCTTTCATACCAATCTTGCACCTCGTCCGCAGTTCCCGGCCCGGCGCCGTTCCAGTAGGCGTCGAACACCAAGAGGACGACGCTGTCACAGAGCTCGTGGAGGCTCCAAGGATCCCCCGACTTGTCCACGAGGGTGAAGTCAGGGGCACCGCCCTCGGGCTCATCGGGACAGCCCGCGACGAGCTCACTGGTGTCGGCGTCCGAACCCGTGCCGGTGTCCGCCGCGTCGAGCGCAGCGTCGAGCTCTGCGTCGGAGTACCAGCACGCCGACAGCATGAACGCCAGCATCACCACCTCGCACTGACGACGACGCCGACCGTGCCATCCACCGGCACCGCAAAGGCCACGCCGCCGAGCACCAGCCCGAGCCCAATCGCACCGTAGCCCGCGCCAAACATCGTGTTGACGACGGTTTGCTGCCCCTCCGCGCTGTCCTCGTCTGCGGCTCCAGTCGCGGCCCAGTCCAGCGCCTGTTGCTTCGTCAGCTCCCCTGCCAGCAGCAGCACGCCACCGCCCACGCCGGCCAGCGCGCCGGTCGCGATGAGCGGCACCCGCGCCGAGCGGCTCTTCGACGCGACGCTGGCCATCGGCCTCTCGCTGTCCTGCTGCGCCGACGCAGCGGCGTCGCCGGCCACCTCACGTTGTTGCCTCACGGCGACCGCTTCGTCGCCGACGCGCCGTTGCACGTCGGCGAGCGCCGCCGTGGCCAATGCCAGTTCGGGCACCTCGACGGCCTCGGTGACACCGTCGACGCCCACGGTGGCGCCTTCGTACTGCCGAATGAAGGACTCGATCACCGCGGCGGTCTCCGCCCCGGCACCGGGCGTCAACAGCGTGCGCACGGACGCCCAGTCCAGGGCGGCCTTCGCCTGGATCGCCGACTTCGCCACCTCCAGTTGGCGCCGCCGTGCCGCCTCAGCGGCCGCCATGGCCCGCGCGGCCTCCTCCAGAGCCCGGCGAGCCTCCTCCTCCTTCGCCCGCGCGACCACCGACGCCCGGGCGAAGTCGGTGTTGCCGCCGAGCTTCACCTCCGTCTCGCCCAAGGCCGCGAGCGAGGACGGACGGGACAGGGCGAGTAGATCGGGGCCCGCCTCGCCCCCACTGGACAAGGCGATCGCGCCATCACCGCTCACCCGGGGTTCCTGCCGCCGCCCGCTCAAGAGCAGCTTCAGCGCCCCCGTCGCGTAGTCCCCCGCTTCCTGCGCGGTGACAACCCCGTCGCCGCTCTCGTCCCCCCAGCCCCGCAGTGCGCCGAGCACCAGGTACGAGAAGGCCGGCCGCCCCGCGCCCGGTAGCAACCCCGCGTACTGGTTTGCGCTGGTCGCCGTTAGCACCGTCATCCCCGCGGGGGCCGGGCGCTCCGGCACGCCGCGGGCCGGCGCCAGGGGCTCCACAACCAGCTCCCGACCGTCCACACCCTGCCCGCTGAAGCACGCGTCCAGCACCAGCACGGTGTGCGCCTGTTTGCCCAGCGCCAGCAGCGCCTCGAGTTCCGAAAGCGGCACGCTGCGGCTCCGAATGCCGCTGACCGTCGGCTGGGCATCGGCGCCAACGAGCAACGGTTCCGCACCTTCGTCGGACGGCGCGCCGTGACCGGCGTACACCAGCCAGAGGACGCCGCCGGGCTGCACCCGCGCCACCGCCTCCCGCACGGACTCGAGGATCGTGACGTCCACCGCATCCCCGTCCCGGAGGGTTTCCACGGCCACCGGGCGCAACCCGCGTGTCCCGACGAGCCACGCCTGCCAGTCTGCGATGTTGACCACCGCGCCCGGCACGTCGGGGAGCACGGAGTAGTCGTCGATACCCACCAGCACCGCTGCGTCGAGTTCACCGCCACCCGTCGGCGGCGGAGGCGTGGAGAGATCGGGCCAACTCGGCGCTGCGGGAGACCGCGGCACGAGGGCCAGCAGCAGCAAGAAACTGGTCATCACACGCCAGCCTACCGCGATCCGCGCGCGTCGGGGCGACGGGAGCACGGAGGTGGTTCAGAGAAAGGGCCGCCCGCGGCCCGGAGGCAGGGCGTCGAGCGCCACCTACAGTCCCAGCGGCCACCCCATCGCGTCCCACCCCAGCAACATCGCCGTCCACGTGATGCCCCAGGCCACGGCGAAGGGCACCTGTGCCGCGAGCACCGTCCCCATACCCGCGTCGGGGACGTAGCGCCGCGCGGCGGCCAGGACGATGGGCATGTACGGCATCAGGGGTGTGAGCACGTTGGTGAAGGCGTCGCCCACCCGGTAGGCGGCCTGGGTCGTGGCCGGGTCCACCCCGAGAATCATCATCATCGGCACGAACAACGGCGCCATGAACGCCCACTTCGCCGACGCGCTGGCGACGAGCACGTTGAGCACCCCCGACAGCCCGACGAAGAGGCCCAAGAGCAGCGTGTTCGGGAGCCCTAGGCCCTGGACCACCGCCGCCCCCTTCACCGCCAGGACCAGTCCGAGGTTGGACCAGTTGAACCAGGCCACGAACTGCGCCGCGGCGAAGGCCAGCACGATGTAGCCGCCCATGCCAGCCGCCGCCTCGCCCACCACGCCCATGGCGTCTTGCGACGAGCGAATCTTGCCGGTGCCGATCCCGTACACCACCCCGGGCACGAACGCGGCGGTGGCCACCAGCATCACCATGCTGTCGTACACGGGCGCCCAGGTGTCGCCCCGGATCACGAAGTACGCCAGCAGGCCGAGCAAGACGGTCGTGACCAGGCCCGCCCACAGCGCGGGACGGAGGGCACGGTCGTCGACCACTTCCGCCGCTTCCCGGCCCGCCCAGGGACCGAATCGCGCCTCCACGCGCGGCGCCACCCACGCGCCGACCCCGGTCACGAGGAAGACGCTCGCGATGTTGAAGAACCAGTTGCAGGTGGCGTTCACCTTCACCGCCGGGTCCACGAGCTTCGCCGCGGCGTCGGTGAGCCCCGCGAGCAACGGGTCCAGCGCCGTGACCAGCAGGTTCGCCCCGTAGCCCCCGCTCACCGCCGCGTAGGCGATGGCCAACCCCGCGAGCGGGTGACGGCCCGCCTGCGCCCACAGGACCGCGCCGAGCGGCACCAAGATCACGAAGCTAGCGTCGGAGGCCAGCGCGCCGTTGGCACCCACGAACAGCATCGCCACCGTCAAGAGGCGGGGCGGCACCGACGCCACCGCCCGCCCCAGCACCGCGCTCACCAGTCCCGTGCGCTCGGCCACGCCGATGCCCATCACTGCCACCAGCACGCTCGCCAACGGCGGGAAAGCCCCGAAGTTCTTCACCGCGTCGGTCCACATCCGCCGCAACATGTCGTCGCCCAGGAGGCTCACCACCGGCACGATCTCGTCGCGCGACGGGTGGGGAACCGCCCAACCGAGGCCCGCCAGGAACCACGACAACACCGCGACCGCGGCCGACACCCCGGCGAACAAGACCACCGGGTCCGGCAGCCGGTTCCCGGCACGTTCCAGCCAGTCGAGCATGGGAGGCAATGATCCTGGGGTCGGAGGTTAAGTGTTAAGCCTTTCGGGCGGACTCCGCCCCGCGGGGCAGGCATAACGGGTTCCGCTTACGACGAGCCGCGGGGAGCGCCGCCGCTCGATGGCGACGGTCGCCTCGGCACCCACGGTGGCCCGGGCGCCCCCTAGACTTCGTCGACCAGGCCTAGCCCCAGGAGGGCAACGCGCGCGGCCGCCGCCGCCGCGGCGCGCTTACTCGCCCCCGTGGCTGGGCCGAACTGTTGCGCTGCCACGCTGACGACGGTGTGGAACTGCAACTCGTGGGGCGGCCCCTCCGTGCCAACGACCGTGTACACCGGCTCCGCGATCCCCTGCCCCTGGCACCACTCCAAGAGCCGACTCCTGGCCTCGACCGGCGGCGGCTTGTCGTCGACCAGGTCCGCGAGCAGCGGCATCACCGCCGCGCGCGCGGCCTCGAGACCGGCGTCCAGGTAGATCGCCCCCACCACCGCCTCGAAGGTGTCGGCCCGGGTGTTGGCGGTGGCCGCCACCCGCGAGCGCTCCTCCCCCTTCCCCACGCGCAGCAGGGCCCCCAGACCCCACCGGTCGCACATCCGGGCCAGGGCGTGGGTGTTGACCAGCTTGCCACGGGCGCGCGACAACGCGCCCACGTCCCAGCCGGGGCGCTGGGCCCCGC
>CAYHRZ010000293.1:0-6978 GCA_964359125.1 uncultured Klebsiella sp.
GACAGCGAGAGTCGGGGAGGAACCGAAGCAGAACCGGTCACCGCGATGCGCTGAGTTGGCAACGCGACGTCGTAGGAGGTCACGAGCACGGCATTTTGATGCGAGCCCGACGCTGCGGGGGTGTACTCGACGTCGAAGAACTTCGCCGAGTTGTACCAGGTGCCCCGCCGGTATTTCACGTCGTCGCCGAGCATCGCCCGCGCCGCGGCGCGCCCCTGGTCGCGGGAGGTGTACCAGATCTGCTCCGGTCGACGGGAGCCGTCGGGCCAGGTGACGTTGGCGCAGTCGCCGGCGGCAAACACGCCGGGCGACGACGTGCTCTCGAGGTTGTCGCCGGTGTCGATCGCCCCACCCGACGTCAGGGCGATGCCGCTGCCCTCTAGGAACTTGGTGTTGGGCACCACGCCGATCGCGCCGACGACGAAGTCGACGGTGAGTTGCTCCTCGGGGAGCTTGAGCACCAGCTTGCCGTTGCGCCGCTCCACACTGTCGACCGGCGTGCCGGTCCGGCAGTCCACGTTGTGGTGGCGGATGTGCTCGGCCACCACCTCCGCCTCGTTGTTGTCGAGCGCCACCGGGAAGTACCACGGCTCGCGGATCAGGAAGTGAACGCGCAGGCCGCGCAGGTGCAGCACCTCGGCGCTCTCCACGCCGATGAGGCCTCCGCCCACCACCGCGCAGCTCATGCCCGGCTTGGCGGCGGCGTTCACCGCCTCGAGGTCCGGGAGGGTGACGAAGTGGTGTACCCCCGGCTCGTCGTAGGCCCCCGGCCACGGCAACTTGCGCGCCACCGAGCCCACGGCCAGCAGCAGCCGGTCGTAGCTGAGGCTGCTACCCGACTTCAAGCTCAGTTTCCGGGCCACCGGGTCCACCGCTGTCACCAGGTCGCGCACCCGATCGAAGCGCATCCGGGTGTAGAGGTCCCGGTCGTAGAACTCCGTGTCCTGGAGCTTCATCTGCCCGCAGAAGATGTACATCAACGAGACGCGCGCGAAGGGGTGGTCGTGCTCGTAGGAGACGACCGAGATCTTCGCGTCGGCGTCGCGATTTCGCAGGGCGATGGCGGCTTCGATGCCGGCGATGCTGTTGCCAACCACGACGTAGTGCATGGGGATCCGGATTCCGCGCGCAAGCCTACACCAAACGGCGCCCGCCGGGCCAGATGACCCACCCCCGCGACCGGTCAACGGCCCGGTTCGCTTCCGCCCGCCGCCCGGCGGTGCTAGCTTCCCGGGCCATGTGGTTCCTCGCGCTCTGCTTGTCGTTGTGGTGCGGGCTCGCACGCGCCCTCGAGCCCACCGGCGTGCTGCAGGTGAGCGCCAGCGCGCCGGGTGCCGAGGTGTGGATCGACGGGAACCTCGTCGGCGTCGTGCCCGTCACGAAGTACATCGCCCCCGGCAAACACCAACTCAGGGTGGCAGCCGACAACTTCGAGCCCTTCGTGCGCGTCGTGGAAATCACCGTGGACCACACCACCGAGGTGGCGGCCACGCTGGTCCCGGGCCCGGGCAGCATCGAGTTCACCGGCCCGAAGGGCGCGGCGGTGTGGATGGGCGGGCAGCGCTACGCAGTGCCGGCGCGGGTGCCCTCGCCAGGGCCGGGGACGTTGAACTACCGCGCCGAGGCGCCCGGCTTCGAGAGCAGCGAGTTCAGTCTCGGCGTCGTGCGCGGCCGCAACCACCTGGTGGACCTGGTGCTGGAGTCGAGCGCCAACGTCCTGGTGGTCACGTCCACGCCTCCAGGGGCGGGAGTGCTGCTCGACGGCCAGTACGTGGGCGTCACACCGTTCACGATGCGTGGCCTGGCCCCGGGCGCGCACGGTGTCGAGCTGCAATCGGAAGGCTACGCCAGCGCCTTCCTGCCCGCCGACAACGACGGCGTGAACCGCGTGGGCCTGCAGGCCAAGCTCGGCCGCTCCGGCGCATCGCTCACGCTGAGCGGGCTGCAACCGGCGGCCGTGGTGCGAGTCAATGGCGCCCTGGTGGGCACGGGCGAGACGGTGAAGGTGCCGCTGGTGGCACGCGGCAGGCACACGGTCACCGTCACCGACGGCGACCGTGTGGCCACCGGCTTGTTGGACTTCCCGAGCAGCGGCGCGATCCTCGCACGGGTCAGCGGCGACCAGGTGCTGGAATCGCAGCCGCTCACCCAGTCCTGGGCCTTCTGGGCCGCGGTCGGCGGCGGTGCCGCGGTGCTCACCGGCGGCACGGTGGCGGTGGTCGTGGCCACCTCGCCCGCCCCGCCGCCCGAGGGCGACGTGGTGGCGGTGCTCCCATGACCGGCTGGCTCCTGGCGGCGTGGATCCTTGGCTGCACCACCGAGGAGCGCACGGCGATCGTGGTCCGTCCAACCGGCGACGACGCCATGTCGGCGGCCGACAGCTTCGCGGTCCTGGTGGATCCCGAGTCGCCGTTCGTGAACAGCAGCGGCGAGGCGCTCACCGCCGACGACAGCTCGTGCCTGGGCGACTGGGTCCTCGACGACGCGGCGCTCGAGTGCCTCGGTTACTTCCGCCCGGCCGACGGGGCTTTCGAGGAAGTGGAGTTGCAACCCGGCTTCAACGGGCAGGCGTTTGCGATCTCGGCGGCGGGCTGGCGCGACGAGGTGCAGACGGTGGCATCGCCCACCTACGGGCCGCTGAGCTTCGTGAAGGGCGAAGTGCAACACGTGGAGTTGCCGCTGGCGCCGCTGGAAGAGGGCATCGACGGCTGCCACGACCTGGCGGACAACGACGACGACGGCTGGCGCGACGCCGACGACCCCGACTGTCACGACAGCGGCACCGCCGAGACGGGCGCCGGTGGCGGCGCGTGCAACAACGGCCTCGACGACGACGGCGACGGGTCGGTCGACGGCGCCGACGCCGACTGCGCCGACGCCCTCGACGAGTCCGAACACGGCCCCTGCGCCGACGGCACCGACAACGACGGCGACGGCTGGATCGACAGCGAGGACCCCGACTGCGCCGAGTTCGGCGAGGAGGTGGCCTTCGGGACCACCGACTGCAACAACGGCGAAGACGACGACCGCGACGAGTACACCGACCGCGAGGACCCTGACTGCGACAGCGCCCTCGACGACGACGAACTGCGCCCGCCCTGCGACGACGGCGCCGACAACGACAGCGACGGCTGGACCGACGGCGACGACCCCGACTGCCTCACCGGGGACTGGGAGCTGGACCTGTCCGACTGGGCGTGCAACAACGGGGAAGACGACGACGGCGACGGCTCCGTCGACAGCGCCGACGCCGGCTGCAACAACGGCTACGACGACACCGAGACCAACCGCTGTGGCGACGGCGAAGACAACGACGGCGACACCTGGACCGACCTCGACGACCACGGTTGCAGCGGCATTACCGACGACGACGAGGGCGGCCTCGAGAACGACGGCGACTGCAACGACGGCGCCGACAACGACGGCGACGGGCTGGCCGACGGCTACGACCCCGACTGCGACGACCCCGGCGACCCCTCGGAGCTCCCCGACTGCGCCGACGGCATCGACGGGGACCTCGACGGCTGGACCGACGGCGACGACCCCGACTGCGTGGACGGCGCGGCCGAGGTCGGCGTCGGCACCACCGAGTGCAACGACGACATCGACAACGACGGCGACCGCAGCATCGACGAGTACGACGCCGACTGCACGAGCGCCTGGGCCTCGGAGACCGGCGCGTGCGAGAACGGGGCCGACGACGACGGCGACGGCTGGGTAGACGGCGACGACCCCGACTGCGCAAGTGGCAGCGGCGAGACGGGCCTCGCGGGCGGGGAGTGCAACGACGGCGCCGACAACGACCTCGACGGCAACGTCGACGCCAGCGACCCCGACTGCACCGACGGCAGCGTGGCCAGCGAGGGGGACTGGGACGACTGCGCCAACGGCCTCGACGACGACGGCGATGGCTGGATCGACGGCGACGATGCTGACTGCGGTCGCGACGGCGACGAGGGCGCGGGCGGCACCCGGGCCTGCGAGAACGGCACCGACGACGACGGCGATGGGCAGAGCGACGCCGACGACCCGGACTGCGCCGTGGGCTGGGACGACGACGAGTCGGGCACGCCCGCGCCGTGCAGCAATGGCGTCGACGACGACGGCGACGGCTGGGCCGACGCCGACGACCCGGACTGCAGTGCCGACGACGCGGAACTCGGCTTCACGACCTGGCCCTGCAACGACGGCGCCGACGGCGACGGCGACGGGCTCAGCGACGCCGACGACGCCGACTGTGTCGACGGTACCACGCTGGCCGACGGCGACACCCCCGCCTGCGCCAATGGCACCGACGACGATGGCGACGGTCTGGCCGACCTCGACGACCCGGGCTGCGCCGACGAGTCGGACCCGACAGAGACCGACCCGGCGGCGGTGTGCAGCGATGGCATCGACAACGATCTCGACGGATGGACCGACGGGGCCGACCCGGACTGCGTGGTGGCCGCCGCCGAGCGCGGCGCCGTGGGTCCCGCGGCCTGCCACGACGGCGTGGACAACGACGGCGACGGCCTCGTGGACGCCGACGACGGCGACTGCGGCTCCGCCAGCGACAACTACGAGGGTGCCGACAGCGCCACCGGCATCGACTGCGCCGACGGCCTCGACGGCGACGCCGACGGCTGGATCGACAGCGACGACCCCGACTGCGCCTGGCTCGGTGCCGAGTCGGGCTACGACACCGACTTCGAGTGCAACGATGGTGACGATGGCGACACCGACGGGGCCATCGACGGTGACGACGTCGAGTGCAGCAGCGCCCTCGACGGGGACGAGTCGCGGTAGCGCCGCCCGGGATAGTTCCCCGGCCCGGAGGAGTTCCACCATGTTGTCCACCCAACGCCGCACCCACACCTGTGGTGAGCTCCGACCCGAGCACGATGGGCAGCGCGTCCTCGTGCAAGGCTGGGCCGCCAACGCCCGCGACATGGGTGGCCTGGTGTTCGTGAACCTCCGGGACCGTCACGGGGTGGTGCAGGTGGTCGCCGACGAGCGCTCGCCGCAGGGGGCGCGTGACGCCGCGGCGGGGATCCACCTCGAGTACGTGGTCGAGGTGGAGGGCACCGTCCGGCTGCGGGCGGCACCGAACCCGAAGTTGCCCACCGGGATGGTCGAGGTGGTGGCGGAGACCGTCACCGTGCTCTCCCGCACCCCTCCCCTGCCCTTCAACGTCGACGGGCACGTGACGGTCAACGAGGATCTACGCCTGCAGTACCGGTACCTGGACCTGCGCCGGCCCGAGGTCCAGCAGAACCTCGTCACCCGTCACCGCGCGGCGATGGCCGTGCGCCGGTTCATGGACGCGGAGGGCTTCGTCGAGGTGGAAACGCCGGTGCTGACGAAGGCCACCCCCGAGGGGGCGCGCGACTACCTCGTGCCCAGCCGTGTCCACCCCGGCCAGTGGTTCGCCCTCCCCCAGAGTCCCCAGATCTTCAAGCAGATCCTGATGGTGGCGGGCATGGACCGGTACTTCCAGATCGTGAAGTGTTTCCGCGACGAGGACCTCCGCGCCGACCGGCAGCCGGAGTTCACGCAGATCGACGTGGAGATGAGCTTTGCCACCCGCGAGGTGGTGATGGAGCTGGCGGAGGCCCTGGTTCGACACCTCTGGAAGGAGGTGCTCGGCGTCGACGTTCCCCCGGTCCCGGTGTTGTCCTACGCCGACGCCATCGCGCGCTTCGGCCTCGACTCGCCCGACACCCGCTTCGGGATGGAGCACGTCGACGTCACCTCGACCTTGTCGGGCACGGGCTTCGGCGTCGTGGGGGGCGCGCTGGCCGCGGGCGGCATCGCCAAGGCATTCGTCGTGGGCGGAGGGGGCGACAAGGTGAGCCGCAAACAACTCGACGCCTACACCCTCTTCGTGAAGAAGTACGGGATGGGCGGGCTGCTCTACGGCAAGGTGGGCGAGCCCTGGACAGGCCCGCTGGCCAAGTTGGAGCCGGAGAAGCTCACCGCGCTGGCGGCGGCGACCGGCGCGAAACCGGGTGACCTGGTGCTCCTCGGGGCGGGCACCCCGGGCACGGTGAACCCGGGCATGGGGCGACTGCGGGTGGCCTTGGCGAAAGAACTGGGCCTCGTACCGCCTGGGTTTTCGTTCGCCTGGGTGGTGGACTTCCCCTCGTTCGAGTGGGACGAGGAGAACCGCCGGTGGGCGGCGGTCCACCACCCGTTCACCGCGCCGAACCCGGAGTGCGTGGCGATGCTCGGCACTGGTCGCGAGGGCGAGATGCTCGCCAACGCCTACGACCTCGTGTGCAACGGCTACGAACTCGGCGGTGGCAGCATCCGCATCCACGACCCCGAGGTGCAGTCGAAGGTATTTTCCGCGCTGGGCCTGTCGCTGGACGAGGCCAAGCAGAAGTTCGGGTTCCTGCTGGACGCCCTGGGCTTCGGCGCGCCCCCGCACGGCGGCCTGGCCTTCGGGCTGGACCGCATCGTGATGCTCCTGTGCGGGACAGAGAACATCCGAGAAGTGATCGCCTTCCCGAAGACCACCAGCGCGCAGGACATCATGTCGGGCGCGCCCAGCGAGGTGGATCCCCGGCAGTTGGCCGAGCTCCACGTGGTGAACACCGACTGAGGGGCGCTACCCGGGCGGCAAGGGCGGCGGCAGGGCGCCGAGGTGTGCCTTCACCTCGGGCACGTCGCCCGCGGGCGTCCACCCCGCCATGCCTTCCCGCCAGGCCAGGTGTCGGCCGGTCGGGTTCGCGCGGACGCGCGCCGCGATGTCGGCCGGCGACAGCGTGGCCGGCACGTTGTCGGGACCGGCGTAGTGGAAGGTCACCGACGGGGGCAACGGAGGCGGCATCGCGGGGCCGGGAGCCGCCGGCCCGGGGTTGAGCGCCTGGCCGAGGCGAGCGCCCATTGCCTGCCCCATGGCGAGGCCCATGCCGGCGTCCATCATCGGGTTGCCACCACCGCCGCCGCCGCGCATGGCGCCGCCGATGCCTTCGGCAGCCTGGAAGGCAAGGT
>CAYHRZ010000294.1:0-6962 GCA_964359125.1 uncultured Klebsiella sp.
CCCCCCCGGGCCGCGGTCAACAACCCCGCCGGGGCGGGGGGGTCCCCGGCCGCCCCCCCCCCCGGGGGCCCCGCCCGCCAACTGCTCGACAACCTCGGCACGACCTACGTGCTGGCCGTGTCGAACGCCGAGGGCGGCGGCGGCGACGCTCATGGTGCGTGGGCGTTCGTGCTGGTCGCGGAGGAGGGGTACGGCAACCCCCGGGAAACCGAGCCCAACGACGACCCCGCCTACGCCGACACCATCGACATGGTGGACCAGGAGCCTTCCGCCGGCAGCTGGTTCGCGGGATTCGCGGAGGGGCGGGTCGAGAGCGAGACCGACGTCGACACCTACGCGGTGAGCGTCGAGGACGAGAGCTACCTGTCGGTGGCCTTCGGCGCCCAGGCCTACGGCGGCCTGCTGGTCGCGGAGGTGACGATCTACGACGGGAGCGGTGCGCAGGTGGTCGGCGCCACCGGGGCCCCAGGTGCAGACCCGGAGTTGGACAACAGCGGCCCCTGGCCCGCCGGCGACTACACGGTGCACGTGCGCGCGGCGACCGAAGCGGGGGCGCTGCTCGGCGGGGTCGGCGAGGGCGGTAGCTACCGCCTCGGCGTCCACGCCACCTCGGTGCCGATGTGATTTTCGCCCTGCTGGCCTGCGACGGCGGCCCGCTGCCGGTCGCGACGACCCCCGGCCCCGGGGACACGGGCCCAGTCGCTGAGGCCCCCGGCGGCGGCGACGACGGCGACGGCGACGGCGACGGCGACGGCGACGGCGACGGCGACGACGGCGACGACAACTGGGGCTGTTCGGAGCTCTTCGACCAGGATCGCCTCCCGGTCTACGAGATCGAGATCGAGGAGGGTGACTGGCGCTACCTGCAAACGCAGTGGCGCACGGCCGACGGCACCAAGGACTACGTCCCGATCAGCCGCCTGTTGGTCGACGGGGAAGAGGCGCCGCCGTCGATGATCCGCTTAAAAGGCAACAACTCCTGTTGCTGGGTGGGCGAGAAGATGCAGTTCGTGGTGGCGTTCAACGAGGTCGACGAGGACGCGCGCTTCCATGGACAGCGAAAAGTTGCGTTCGACTCGCCCTTCTACGAGCCCACGGTCCTGAAGAACCGGCTCGCCAACTGGTACCTGCACCGGGTGGGACTCCCGGGAGCGTGCACGAACAACGCCCTGGTGTACGTCAACGGCGACTACTACGGCATCTACGCCCACATGGAGGAACTGGATCGCGAGTTCCTCGAGCGCCACTTCGGCAACGACAACGCCGACGGCGACTTGTGGAAGTACGGTTACATCCTAGATAATCACGAAGACGAAGACGTCGACACCTCCCGGATCGAGCAGTTCTGGGCCTCCTACCGCCCCGAGGACTTCGCCCCGATGGGGGAGCCCGAGGAGTGGGTGAGCGAGTGGGCCGCCGAGGCCATGCTCCCCGACGGGGACGGGTACTGGTGCTGTGGGCACAACTACTACCTCTACGACCACCCCGAGCGGGGGTTCCTCTGGGTCCCCTGGGACAAGGACGGCACCTTCGACTGGGTCGCCGCCGACTCCGACCCGTTCACCATCTGGTACCCCGACTACACCCCGCACATGACCTACCTCCTGGCCGAGGACGAGCACTACCGGGCCTTTGCCAGCGAGATGTCGCGACAGCTCGAGTTTTATGGCAGCGATGAGATGCTCGGCCTGCTCGCCGAGTGGCAAGCGCAGACCTACGAGTGGGGGCTGGCGGACCCCTACCGGTACTACGACGACAGCTACTACGAGTACTACATGGACAGCCTGCCCGCCTACGTGGCCGCCCGCCGCGCGTACCTCGAGTACCGGGTGCCCCACGAGTTGGAGTCGCTGGATTAGCTTCTGCCCGTGCCCGACCAACCCGTGGCCACGACCGTGCGCGTGGCCTGGAAACTCAGCAGCCGGCTCCGTAGCGCCCGGGCTCGCCTGCAGCGAGGCGGCGTGGAAACGACCGCGATCGAGCTCTTGTCGAGTTGCGGCTACCGCCTCCGCGGCGCGCGGGTGCGGCCGCTGGGCGCGGGACCTTTGCCCGCCGTGGTGGTGTCGCCCGCCATCCACCAGGGCGTCGACGCGCTGTTGTCGAGGGCGGCGGTGGTCAGCGCCGACGAGATCGCCCGCCTGGGCTTCGTGGTCTACGTCCACGACCCGGCGGGCCGCGGGGAGAGTTGGGGCGAAGAAGACTTCGGCGGCCCCGAGCACCAGGACGACTTGCGCGCCGCCTTCACCGTGGCCCAGCGCGACCCGGCGTGCAACGGCGCGATCGGGGTGCTGTCGCTGTCGCTGGGGCTGTCGGCGGCCGCGGGGGCCCTCGCCCGCTGGCCCGACACCATGCCCGCAGCCTGGCTGGTCGACTGGGAAGGGCCCTGCGACCGCGAGATCATCACGGCGGGCGGTCGGCTGATGCTCCCCGCGATGGGGCACACCCTCGACGACGACGCCTACTGGTTTCCCCGCGAAGGTCGGCGGCACGTGGGGCACATCCGCTGCGGCTACGTCCGGCTCCAGGCGGTGCCGGACCACGCGCAGCCGGGCGAGATCCGCCACGCGGAGCGGATGATCCGCGCCGCAGCCCAGGGCGAACTACCGTGGTTCCAGGTGAACGATCACCCCAGGGGCGAGGTGCCGGAGCGCGTGTCCTGGGCGCCGGGAGGGCCGTTCGCCGCCAACCGCGTCGTCCTGTCGAAGCTCATGAACCTGCGGCGGGGGATGGATCGCTGAACGCGACGGCGAGCCGCGCGGCGTCGAACTCCGTCGTCGGCCCGTCGAGTTGCACCTCGCCCGCCCGCAGGACCAGGACCCGGCTCGCCAGGCGGGGAACCAGGTCCACCACGTGCGTACTCACAAGGATAGACGTACCATTTTCGGCCAGCCGGGCCAGGTGGTCGGCGATGCGCAGGGCGCTCGGGGGATCGAGGCCGTTGAGTGCCTCGTCGAGGACCAGCACCGGGGGCTCGGCGACCAGCGCGCAGGCGATGGCCACCTTCCGGCGCATGCCCTGGCTGTACTCACGCAGGAGCCGGTCCGCGTCGTCGCCAAGGCCGGTGAGCGCCAAGGCGGCGTCGACGTCTCCCCGCCCCCGCACCGACACCACGAACTCGAGGGTCTCGCGGGCGCTGAGGTAGCCCCACATGGCCGGCTCCTCCGGCACGTACCCCGTGGCCTGCCGGGCACCTTCCGGCGTGCGCGCGACGTCGAACCCGCCCACGCGGATGCTCCCGCCGCCGGGCAACAACTGCCCGGTGACGAGCTTCATCAACGTGGACTTCCCCGCCCCGTTGTGGCCCAGGAGCGCTACCCGCTCGCCCGGCGCCACGGCGAAGCTCACGCCCCGCAGAGCAGCCGTCCGCCCGAACCGCTTGGTGACGTTGTCGACCTCGATCACGCGAACCCGCCCAGCACCCCGAGGCTAACCGCGAGGGCGGCCAACGACGTGCCCGCGTAGGCCAGCGGCGACCCTCGGCCGGCGGCCGCCGCCAACACCGCGCCGGTGAGCAGGGCGACGAGCGCGAGGCCTGACGAGCCCCGCAGCGCCAGGACCACGAGGGGCACCAGGCCCCCCGCCGCGAGCCAGAGTCCCACCGCCACCGCCCGGCCGGCTGCCACCCCGCCACGAGGCAGCGCCACGTCGAGCCAGGCGGGGTCCGCGCGCGCCATGCGCGGGCCCAGCGAACCGATGACCACGAACGTGGCGACCAAGAGCGGCAGCGCCAGCGCCTCGCGGGCGAACGACGCGACGACACACAGCGCCACCAGCGCCCAACTGCCCGAGAGCAACACCCGGTGCTCGCGCCACCCGTGCCGCAGGACGCGCAGCACCTCCGTCCGCGTCGACGCCGGGAGCCAGCGCACCGGGCCCTCCATGTACACCCGGCGCCCCTCGTCCTCGGCATCGACCGCCGCCCAGGCCGCGTCGACGTCGGCGAGGACGGCCGGGATGGCGCAGAGGTCGCGCGCGGTGGGGCGGAGCCGCCACACCAGGGCCGCCGTCGCGAAGGGCACAGCCAGGGCCCCGAGGCCCGCGCCGCCCGCCGCGAGGCCGTAGGCGCCGACCACCACCGACGCGCCCGCGATGGCCAGGGCCACCCCCGGCGCCCAGATCAGGGCCGCCTGCGGGCGGGGATTCGCCCCCCGGACGGCGTCGAGCAGGGGTGCTAGGGACGCCGACTGGCCCAGCGAGGGGGCCGCCAACGCGAGCGCCAAGCCCGCCGCCTGTCCCGCGATCCAGGCGCCGAGGACCAGGATCGCGGCTTGTCCCATCAACGCCGGGTTGCCGTGCATGGGCCACAACATCGGCCAGGCCCCTGCCAGCCACGGCACCGCGGCTCGCGCCGTGGCCCGGCGGCGGGCGGCGACGTAGGGCCGCGGCACGACCGGGTGCAGGTCGGCGAGCCCGCGGTCGGCGCCCCGGACCCCCTGGGTGTACGCGACCAGCGCCATCGCCCCAGCCAGCGCCACCCCAACTCGCGCCGCGTGCCCCGCACCCCCGGCGACGTAGACGGAGCCCGAGGCAGCCGTCCACGCAAACGCGCCCTCACCGGCGATCACCATCGCCAGGGCGGTCGTGATCGCCGGCAGGACCGTCGCCAGCAACCTGCCTGGGAGCGTGCTTTCGCGCGCCACCCGCAGGGAATCTGCCGTGAGGTAAGGGTTTTGCACCATTGACGTTTGGCAGCGGCGGTGTATCGTGGCGCCGCACGCCGTCGTGCGCCGGAGGTTCCCTTGTTCACGCTCCTGCTCGCCCTCTCGTTCGCCGGCCCCGCGCTCGCCGACGACGCGGCCCCGCCGGTGGCGGCCGACGACGACGACGAGTTCTTCAAGAAGGCCGACCCCAACGACGAGAAGGGCGCCAACGCCGGGGTGCCTGACTCGGATTCCTTCCACGACGACGAAGACGACTTCGACATCCCCACCACCCCCAAGACCGACGCCGTGGCCAGGGTCGATCCCGAGCGCGACCTCGGCGGCTTCGACGGCGCCGCCAAGATGCTGGGTGGGACGTCGAAGTTCCCAGTCGACGTCTCCGGCGCGAAGCCACTGGCCGACAACTGGGCGCCGGTGGTCGCCTACACCGACGTCGACAGCGTCGTCGTCGACTTGCCCGTGCTGTACGCGAAGTCGAAGGCGGAGTTCGACGGGGTGGCCTACTGGCTGGTGGCCGAGGTGTACGCCGACGGCAAGAAGGTGTCGGAGTCGCGGGTGAGCGTCACGCGCGACTCGATTGCCGACAAGGGCCCATCGGTTCACTTCTTCCGGATGTTCGCGCCGGTGCCCGCGGGCGCGGGGGTTCTCGAAGTGAGAGTGGGCAAGGCAGCGTCGGGGGCGGGGAAGCCCGAGTTGCTGTTCACGCGCTCCGCCAAGTACACCCTCGGCAAGTAGGTGAGCCTAGACCCCTACGGCTTCGCCGAGGCGAAGCCCGCCGCCGCGCCCGGATCCACCGCAGGCGACGGCGAGGCGATCAACGCCATGTGGTTCAGCGCCGCCAGCCTGGTGCTCAACAGCATGGCCCCATGCACCTGCTACTTCCCGGGGCTCATCGCGCTCCCGCTGGCGATCTACGCGCTCTACAAGGGGTCGATGGCGCGGTCGATGCCCCTGTCGGTCGCGGGCACGGCCTGCGCCAACGCCTCCCTGGTGTGCGGCGCCATCGGCACCGTGTTCGGGATGTTCTTCGCGGGCATGGCGCTGTTCATGCTGCTGTACTTCGTCGCCATCTTCGGCTTCGGCTTCCTGGGCGTCCTGGCCGGGGCGGCGGGGGCATAGTCACTACAGCGGGATGTTCCCGTGCTTGCGGGTGGGGTTCTGGTCACGCTTGTTGTCGAGGGCGTCGAAGGCCTCCACCAACCTCGCCCGGGTGTCCCGAGGGAGGATGATCTCGTCGATGAAGCCGAGTTCCGCAGCGCGGTAGGGGTTGGCGAAGCGCTCCCGGTAGTCGGCCACCAGGCGTGCTTTCCCGGCGACGGCATCGTCCGCCTCGCCCATCGCGCTGCGGAAGATGATGTTGACCGCGCCGTCGGCCCCCATCACCGCGATCTCCGCCGTGGGCCAGGCAAAGTTCAGGTCCGCCCGCAAGTGCTTGCTGTTCATCACGCAGTAGGCGCCCCTGTAGGCCTTGCGCGTGATCAGCGTCACCTTCGGCACGGTGGCCTCCGCGAAGGCGTAGAGCAACTTGGCGCCGTGCTTGATGATCCCGCCGTGCTCCTGCGCCGTCCCGGGGAGGAAGCCGGGCACGTCTTCGATCACCCACAAGGGGATGTTGAAGGCGTCGCAGAAGCGCACGAAGCGCGCGGCCTTGATCGAGGCGTTGACGTCGAGCACCCCCGCGAGGACGGCGGGTTGGTTTGCCACCACGCCGACGCTGCGCCCCCCGAGGTGGACGAACCCCACCACCATGTTGGCGGCGTAGTCGGGTTGCACCTCGAGGAAGGCCTGGTCGTCGGCCACGGCGGTGACGAGGTCGCGGATGTCGTAGGGCCGGTTCGGGTTGCTTGGCACCAACTCGTCGAGCGCCGCGCAGAGCCGGTTGGGCGGGTCCTCCGACGCGCGGCGGGGGGGCTCTTCCATGTTGTTTTGCGGGATGAACGCCAGTAGGGCGCGGAGAAGGGCGATGCAGGCGAGGTCGTCCGGGGCCGCGAAGTGCGCGACGCCCGAGACCGACGTGTGGGTGTCGGCGCCGCCGAGGCGCTCCTGCGTGACCTCCTCGTGGGTGACCGCCTTGATGACGTCGGGCCCCGTCACGAACATGAAGCTCGTGCCCTTCGCCATCACGATGAAATCGGTGATCGCGGGCGAGTACACGGCGCCGCCCGCGCAGGGGCCCAGGATCGCGCTGAGCTGGGGCACGACGCCACTGGCGAGGGTGTTGCGGAGGAAGATGTCGGCGTAGCCGCCCAGGGACTCCACGCCCTCCTGGATGCGCGCCCCGCCGGAGTCGTTCAGCCCGAT
>CAYHRZ010000295.1:0-6899 GCA_964359125.1 uncultured Klebsiella sp.
GCGCCGTCGTCGGGGTCGCTGAGGTCCGCGTTGTAGTCGAGGACGGTGCCCAGCTGGTCCGCCACGACCGGGTCCACGTTCTCGGTGAGCGTGACCTCTTGCAGGTAAGAGATGCGAATCCCGGCGCCGATCACACCCCGGTAGAGGTCGTCGCCGTCGCGCTCGATGCGGATCGCCCCGTTGCGTAGCGGAAGCGTCAGGTACGCGTTGAGGATCTGCGCGGGGATGTCGATCGACACCCCCCAGGCCTCGAACACCCCGTCGACCACCGCGCCGTCCTCGGCGTCGGCGGGGGGGGCGCCGGTGTCGTGGTCGAAGGTCTGCCCGTCGAGCAACAGGCCGTCGGTGCCGAGCATGGCGTCGCCGTAGGCCTGGCCGGCCCGGAGGCTCACACAACTGTCGTTTTCCCACGACTCCAACCCGCCGAGTTCGAAGGCGATCAACAACTCGCCACTGTCGATCGCCGACTGGATGAGCCCCTCGATGGTCGCGATCTTCGCCTCGGTGGTCTCCATCGTGGGCACCAGCAGGGAGAAGGCGTTGTCGATGCCGGGCTTGCCCGTGGGCGAGACGTAGTCGGCGATGCCACAGCCGCTGCTCCCGGTGCCGGTGGACGACTCGCCGTCGAGGTCGAAGCCGTCCGAGACGCCCTCGTCGCTGGCCACGTGGATCTTGATGGTTCGCACCACCACCACCTCCACGCTGTCGTCGAGGCTGCACGCCTCCGCCGCCGGGACCGGCTCCTCCGCACAGGCCAGCAAGAGCGGGATCAAACCTCGATCTCCGAGAGTGACGCTTCCTCGTAGGCCTCGGACTCCGGGTCGCCGAAGCTGGGGGCCAGGATGTCCATGGAACGCATCAGGCTGAGCATCAACTTCGACGCGTTGTCGCCGGTGTAGCTGCGGTAGTGCATGCCGGTCTTCAACGTGCCACAGGCGCTGCCCCCGATCACCACCGGAATCTCGGCGATGTCGTGGGTTTGCCCCAGGGACACCTCCGACGTGGCGAGCACCGCGCAGTTGTCGAGCAGCGTGCCGTCGGCCTCGGGCACCGCGTCCAGGGCCTCCAGCAAGTACGCCAACTCCTCGATCACCATGACCGTGATGGCGTGTACCTCGGGCTGGTCCCCCGGCTCGTCGTGGGTGAGGTTGTGGTGGCCTGCGCTGGCGCCCGGGAAGAGGTTGTTCGACACAGGGTCGGTGAGGTAGTGCCCGATCACCCGCGTTTGATCGCAGGCCAGCGCCATGGCGAGCATGTCGACCATCGCGCGGCTCCGGGCGCTGATCTGCGGGCGACCATCCTCGTCGGGGTAACTCTCGCTGGGCACCGCCACGGGGCGCGCACAACTCTCCAGCGACGGCGGGTCCTCCTCCAGCTTGGCCAGTCGCTGCTCCAACTCCCGCACGCCGGTGAGGTGCTGGTCAAGCCGGGCGCGGTCCGCGCTCCCGAGCTTGCCTTGCAGTGTCTCGATATCGGTCATCACGCTGTCGAGCACGCTGCGGCGAAGGCCGAGGGTGGGATCCTCGACCACGACCTCGCCCGGCTCCCGGAAGGTGGCGCCGAACAACTTCTCGTAGAGGGTGTAGGGATTCGTTTCCGGGGGGTTGCGCGAGTTGGGGCCGTTGTACGACATCCCCGAGCTGTCGGTGGCGGCCGTCTGGATCGAGGCGTACAGGGTGTCGCCCCCGATCTCGGCGGCGATGAGTTGGTCGATGGTGGGGGCGGCCATCGTCTCGCTGCCGTCGGCGGTGTAGAGGTCGTAGCCGGTGAGCAGCCCCGCCGCGCCGCTGAGGTGGGGGACGACGTTGGCGAGTTTCACGGCCAGGCCAGTGACGACCGCGATCTTCGACTTGACGTTGAGCAGCGGCGACAGTTCCTCGGAGAGCTCGTAGTCGTCGCCGTCGGTGCTGGGCGTCCACTGGTCCGGACGGTTCCCGTTGCCCCAGTAGTAGATGCCAAAGCGCCGGGGAATCGCGCCTCCACAGGCGAGCGCCGTGCCGTTACCGTTGAGGAGGTAGTCGAACAGCGGGAGCCCCACGTACACCGCAGAGCCCTGGAACACGCCGCGCAAGAAGCGGCGACGGCCCACGCCGGGCGGGGTGACGACCCGCTTCATTCCACCACCCCGGCCGTCCGGAAGGCGTCGCCGGTGGCGATGTCGGCCATGAGGAACTTGAGGCGGTAGCCCTCGACCACGAAGCCCTCCGCGTGCCAGTCGACCACTTCGGCTTCCCCCTCGCCCTCCACCCGGCCGTTGGCGTAGTGGTACAGCGACTCGTTCACACAGGGCGCGAAGGCAGGGTGCTCCGCGACCGCGCCGCCAAGCTCCCAGGCGTCGCCAAACTCCGTGCCGTCGAGTTCGCCGCTGGCATCGATGGTGACGCCGTTCTCCTCGGTGCGCCAGCGACCGATGCCGTCGAAGTTCTCGAAACCGAGGCCGATGGGATCCATGTAGTTGTGACAGGCCGCGCAGGAGGGGTCTTCCAGGTGTTGGGCCACCCGGTCGCGCATGGTAGGCGTGCTCTCCGTCGTCTCGGGGATCGAGGTGTTGAGGCCTGCCGGGGGCGTGGGCAGTTCTTGACACAGGAGCACCTCGCGCACGAAGATGCCGCGCTTGGTGACCGAAGTGCTGGTGGCGTGCGACTGCAAGGCCAAGAAACTCACCTGCCCGAGCAGGCCGCGGCGACCCCCGCTCTCGGGCAACTCCGCCACGCCGAAGCCCTCCCGGGCGGGCGCCGGGACGTCGTAGATCGCGGCCAGGGTGCGGTCCAGGTGGGTGCGGTTGCTGGTGAGCACGGTGCGGAAGTCGGTGTCGTCGTCGAAGACAATCGCCTCCGCGTCGAGCAGGGTTTGCTGACGGGCCGAGCCGCCGAGGCCGGCGCTCATGTAGGTGTAGACCAGCGGGTCCTTGGTGAGGCTGTCGAGGTCCCCCAGCATCCACGCGTCGGTGATGAAACTCTGCATCCCGGAGCGGGCACGGGGATCGGCCAGCATCCGTTCCACCTGCGCGGCCACGCCCTCCGCGGTCACCAGGTCGCCGGCGGCGGCGGCGGCGAACAACGGGTCGTCGGGCATGGTGTTCCACAAGAAGTACGAGAGCCGAGAGGCCATCTCGTAGCCGTTGTAGCGTCGACCACCGGGGCGGTCGGGGTCCTCTTCGCCCACCTCGGGCAAGAACAAGAAGTACGGCGACTGCAACAGCGCGGCCACGGCGTAGCCGAGGCCCGCGTAGAAGTCGTCGAGCGTGTCGCCGGCGGTGTCGGCGACACCGACGAGGCGGTCGATCTCCTCGCTGTCCAGCGGGCGACGCCAGGCCCGGGGGCCCAGGAGGGCGATCACGCGCTCGGCACACTCGGTGTCGACCGGGTCGGCGGGGGTGCAGGGGACAAGCGCCGCCCGCCGCGCGTCGTCGGCCATCACCTGCTCGGCGATGTCGAAGGCGGCGCTCTCGTAGCGCTCCACGCCCAGTGACGAGATCGAGGTGACCGAGGCGCCCACGGCGTAGAGCCCGGACACCCGGGTGTCGGGCTCCAGGGCGACCGGCAGCACCAGCCCCTCGCCGAACAGCGCATCGACCGTGTTCTCGTACTGCGCGAAGGTGAGCCGACGCAGCACCGGGGCCTGGGCGGAAAAGGCCGGCGCCTCGCCGCGGACGGCGGCCTCCGGCACCGGCTCGGTGGTCGGGTCGCAGGCGAGGAGGGCGAGGGTGAAGGGCACGGCGGCGCTATCGTAGCGCGGGCGCGGCTCAGTGGAGGGTGGCGAGTTCGTGGACCGTCGTACTGCCGTCGAGGAGCGGGGCGTAGCGGTCGTCGCCGGTGACCGAGGCCGCGAAGGCGAGCGCGTAGGCGTTGACGATGTTCCACCCGGTGGCGGGGTCGATGGTACCGCCGTCGTCGAGGCTGCCGGAGAAGTCGGTGAACGCGTTGTGACCGGCGGTGGCCACGTCGACCCAGCCGTGGTCGCAACCACCGCAGGCGGCGTTGACCTCCGCCACGGGCGGGGACAGGGCCGCCCAGTAGCTGGCGCCGTCGGCGTCGCGCTCGGGGTCCTCGGCCCCGGTCATCAGGAGCGCGGGGACAGCGAGGCCCGCGAGCCCACCGTCGAAGAGCCAGTAGTCCCCCGGCGCCATGGGGAGGATCCCCACCAGGCGCTCATCAGCCGCCCCAGCCGCGAAACGCTGGGACCAGTCGTTGGACCAGTCGGTACACACGCTGCCGCCCTCGCCGGCGATGCAAGCCGCGTCGATCCCCTCCACGTCGTACGCTGTCCCCGCGCTGGCGAAGACGGTGTAGCCGCCGAAGCTGTGGCCCATCGCCACCACGTCGCCGGTGGTGGAGGGGAGCAGGCTGCCGGTGTCGAGGTCGCCGGCGCCGCCGGCCTCCACGGCGTCGACCACGGCGGTGAGGTCGAAGGGGCGCTGCAAGTAGATGGTGGTGCTGCGATCGCTCCCGTCGAAGGTGGTGTTGTTGGTGTGGTCCGGCGCCACCACCACAAAGCCGTGGCTGGCCAGGTGCTCCATCAAGAAACTCGAGACCTCGGCGAAGGCCTGGTGCCCGTGGGAGAACACGACCAGCGGGAAGGGACCCGTCGCCGGGGGGGCACTCTCCCGGGCCACCTCGGAGGTGATCGTCCCGTACAGGTACGTGGCGTAGGCGCCCGCGGCTTCCGACGCCGGGTACCACACGGCGGTCCGCAGGGTCCGGGGCAGCCCCTCCGGGTCGTCGTAGGCCACGTCGATCTCCACGTGGCCCACGGCGTAGGCCCCGGGCGCCGTGGCGGCCGCCAGGGGGTCGAAGACCGGGGCGTTGCCGGTGTCCAGCGGGTCGGCGCAGGCGAGGAGGATCATCGGGCGGGCCTATCGTGCCAGCCCCGGGCCAAGCGCCGCGCGCGATAGAGCGGGGCGTGGCCGCTACCGCCTTCGTGCTCGCCGCCGGACTGGGCACCCGCCTGCGACCGCTGACGTTGCACACGCCCAAGCCGCTCTTGCCCGTGCGCGGGCGACCCCTCCTGGACCACGTGCTCGATCACCTGCGCGCCCACGGGCACCGCGAGGTGGTGGTCAACGCCTTCTGGCTCTCCGAGCAGGTGGTGGCCTGGGGACGCCAGCGGGAGGGGGTCACGGTGGTGGTCGAGGCGCCGGCCGTGCTCGGCACCGGGGGCGGCCTACGCAACGCGCGACACCTGCTGGCCGAGCGCTTCGTGGTCGCCAATGGCGACATCCTGTGCAACGTGGACCTCACCGCCCTGTGGCAAGCGCCGGCGCCCGCGGTGATGGCCCTCTTCCCCCAGCCGAGGCGCGTCCACACCGGGGTGACACTGCGCGACGGCCTCGTCACTGGCATCGAGGGCATCGTGGGCGAAACGAGCACCGCGCTGCACTTCACCGGCGTGCACGTCCTGGACCGGCGGGTGCTGGACCTGGTGCCCCCAGGCGAACAGTGCATCGTGCGAACGGCGTACCGCGCGCTGATCCCGTCGGGCGAGGTGCGCGGCATCGTCCACCAGGGCGACTGGACCGACATCGGCACCCTCGCCGAGTACGAGGCGGCACGCGGGACGGACCCGTCGACGAGCGGCTAGGGTCGTCGCGGTGCTGTTCGCCGTCGCCCTCGCCCTCGCCCACGTGCCCCACCAGGTGGTGACGGCCTTCGCGCCCGCTCCGGGACTCGACCCGGGCGCCCCCTGGTGGCTGGTGTCGCAGCCCTACCTGCCGCTCTTGATGCGCAGCGACGATGGCGGCGCCTCCTGGACGAGCGTGGGCGGGGCCCCGATGGGCGACGGCCCCCGCGGCCTGGCCCAGACGGCCGACGGCACGGTGGTGGTACTCGGGCAGGCGCGCTTCTGGTGGAGCGCCGACGGGCTGGACTGGGAGAGCCGCCAGGCCCCGCCGGGCACGGAGTGGGTGGTCGCCACCGGCAGCACCGTGGTGCTCGGGGGCAGCACCGGCGCCTGGGCGGGCGCCCTCGGCGACGCGTTGGTGAGGGAGTACGCCGATCCGTTGAGCGCCCTGTCGGGGGGCACGGCGGCCGCGGGCGCCAGCACGCTCGGCGCGGTGATCTGGCGCCGGGACGGCGCGTGGACCGCGCTCCCGGGGCCCGGGCCGGCCGTCACCGCCACGGTGGCGACCGACGACGAACTCTACGTGGGGACCGCCGCGGGTTCGGTGTTCCGTTGGGCAAACGACCGGTGGGAAGCGTGCGGCGCCGTGCCGGTGAGCGACCCCGACCACGACGACGTCGTAGCGCTGGCGGTGGACGCCGGCACGGTGGTGGCGGGGACGGGAAGCGGTGCGGCGGCGATCTCGTTCGACGCCTGTGGCAGCTGGTTCGACGAGGCCGCCCCGGTGCAAACCGAGTACGGCGTGGCTGGCGGGGCCCAGAGCGAGGCACAGTCGGTGGTGGCGCTCGCGCTGTCCGGGAGCAGCATCGCCTGGGCCGGGTGGTCCGGCGCCTGGCGACGCGTGGAGGGCACCTGGCGGCGGGCACCGACGCTGGGCGCGGACCTCAACCGCGGCCTCTCCGCGACCCGGGGCGACGGGTATCCCCGCGTGCTCGCCGGCGGCTACGGCGCCGGGGTGATGCGCAGCGACGACGGCGGGCGCACCTGGACGGCCGAGAACCACGGTCTCGGGGCGCCCAACGTGCAAGACGTCGTCACCGATGCGGGTGACCCCGACCGGGCGTACATCGTGGCCGGGCACCTGCTCGCCTTGTCCACCGACGGCGCGCAGACGGCGGCTCCGGTGGACCTCGGCTTCTCACCGGTCACCGTCCACCCCATCCCCCGACAGCCCTTGGAGGCGTGGACCGGCGCGGAGGGCACGGCCGTCCGGACGGTCGACGGCGGCCTGACCTGGGTGGAAGTGGACGGCGTGGCGGCGCTGGGACCCGAGGGCGCGT
>CAYHRZ010000296.1:0-6883 GCA_964359125.1 uncultured Klebsiella sp.
CGACAGCGTGCCCACGGCCTACACGTTGGCGTAGGGGTTGCGGATCCGCACGAGCCGGAGCCCGCCGATGAGCTCGTCGAGGCCGCGGTCGATGTCGACTTCCACCTCGAAACCGAGGTCGCGAATCCTGCGGTAGCTCACCTCGTAGTCGCGCTTGTCCTCGTCGCTGCCCACGTCGGCGAAGTACAGGTGAAAATCTAGCTTCTTCCTAAGTAGGCCGGTGATGTCCTCCTTGGTGAAGTTCATCGTCTCGTGCCCCACGTTGAGCACCCGGTCCTTGGCCCGGTCCCAGTTCTCGATGAGGTGCGGCACCACCCGCGCCATGTCGTGGACGTGGATGAAGGTGCGCCGGAAGTGCCGCTCGTACACCAGCAAGTAGCGATTTACGAGCGCCTGGTAGGTGAAGTCGTTGATCATCAGGTCGAGCCGCAGCCGGGGGGACAAGCCGAAGGCGGTGGCGAAGCGCAGGGCCACGGTGTTGCCGCGCGACATCGCCATGCGCTCGGCGGTGGTCTTGGTTTCCCCGTAGATCGACAGGGGGTTCAGGGGCGTGTCTTCGTCGCACACCCCCTGGACCTCGCCGTAGTTGCTGCCGGTCGAGAAGTTCACGAGACGGGCCGATGCCGGGAGGGCATCCAGCATCGACTTCATGCCGTCGACGTTCACCTTGCGGGCCTCGTCCGGCCACTTCTTGCACGCCGGGTAGCCCACCAGGGCCGCGAGGTGGACCACCGCGTCGGCGTCGGCCAGGTCCCGTTTCAAGGGCGCGTGGTCGAGCACGTCGCCCTCGCGGAAGCTGAAGCGCGGGTGGATGAAGTTGGCGAGGAGCGCGTCGCCGCCGAAGCGCAGGCTGTCGACCACGTGGACGCGGTAGCCGCGCGCCAACAACAACCGCACGAGGACGGAGCCGACGTAGCCGGCACCCCCGGTGACGACGACCTTGGTGCCCTTGTCGGGTGGGTTCACGGGTTTCTCCACGAGGTGATCGCCTCCGCGAGCCGCTCGCCATGGGCCGGGCCGAAGGCGTGCGAGTTGCCGACGAAGAAACCCCGCTCGTGCACGGCGTCGGCCACGGGGAGCGGCACGGGGGTCCGCGCGCCGGTGGCGGCGAAGGCTGGCTGCCGGGCGAGGTTGGAACCAGAGATGGGCCGGGTCTCGATCTTCCGCGCTTCGAGGTGGGCCATCAACGAGGCGCGGTCCCCTCGGACGAGCATCGGGAAGGCGAAGCCGGCGTGCTCGGTGCCGGGGGCCTCCGGGAAGACCTCCACCAGGCCGGAGAGGCGGGCGCACCAGCCGGCGTGGTTCTGCCTGCGGCGCTCCACCCACGCGGGCAGGCGCCGGGCCTGCACCAGGCCGAAGGCCCCGGCCACCTCGGTCGGGCGCAGGTTGTAGCCGGAGGTGGCGAACAGGAAACGACCGTCGATCTCCGGGTGTCGCGACATCCATGTGTCGCGATCCGAGCGCTCCCGCACCCAGCCGTGGGCCCGCGCCGAGCGCATGGCATCGGCCAAGGCCTCGCTCTGCGTGACCACCATCCCACCCTCGATGGTGGTGATGTGGTGGGAGAAGAAGAAGGAGAACGACGCGGCAAGGCCCAGGCCACCCACCCGCGCCCCCCGGTAGGTGGCGCCGTGCGCGCCGCAGGCGTCTTCGAGGACGAGGAGGTCGTCGAACGCGTCGACCTCGGCCGGCTGTCCCAGGAGGTGGACGGCCAACACCGCCCGGGTGCGCGGAGAACGCGCGGCGCGGGCGCTCTCCGGGTCGATGCACAGCGTGCGGGGGTCCACGTCGACCATCACCGGGACGAGGCCCGCCTGGACAATGGGGAACAGCGACGTGGACCAGGTGACGGCCGGACACAAGACCTCGTCGCCCAGCGACAACTTCCCGGTTTGGACCAGGGCAGCGAGCATCAAAAGCACCGCGCTGGATCCACTGTTGACCATCACCCCGTGCTCGCGTCCGCAGTACGCCGCCCACTGCCTCTCGAAGGCCCGGCAACGCTGTCCCATCGTCACGTGTGTGCTCAGCAAGGCGTCGAGCGCGTCGACCACCTCGTCGGCACCGTAGGGCGGCACCACCAGGGGGTGGCCCGCCTCGGCGTTGGCCGACTCCACCGGCAAAGACGCCATCTCCTCGCGCACCAGCGCGGCGATCTGCTCCCGACGCGTCATGCGAAAAACAGCCGCGACCGCGGCAACTCGGTGAGCAGCACCTTCAGGTGATCCATGCCCACCGGCCAACTCGCGGCCTTGCGCTCGCCACCGATCCGTTGTCCCTCCTTCGTGGGCACCTCGGCGATGGTCCAACCGCGCTGCATGGCGCGGATGGTGATCTGGTACTCGATGGGGAAGCGCTTGACCGAGGTGTCGAGTTCCAGGAGGGCCGACCGTCGGAGCGCCCGGAAGCCGTTGATGGTGTCGTACACCCGGGGGCCGTCGTAGAACAAGCGATTGGCCAGTTGCGACAACGTGTCGTTGACCCGCGCCCGGAGGCGGACGGTCTCGCCGTCTTCCTCGTTCACCGCGCCGGGCCCGAAGCGCCGGGCGATGGCGAGGTCCGCGCCCGCGAGCAGCGCGTCGTCCAGCCGCACGATGTCGGCCGGGTCCTCGTTGCCGTCGGGCGAGAAGAAGATCAGCCGCTCGGCGCTCGACGCGTCGGCGGCGCACCGGAACGCCACCCCGCGGCCACGGATGGGCTGCACCACCACGCCCGCGCCGTGCTCGCGGAGGAACTCCTGCGTGCCGTCGGTGCTGCCGCCGTCGACCGCGAAGACCTCCTTGAACTCGCCCCTGGGGATGCTATCCCACAAGGCGCGGAGGCCGTCGATCTCGTTGAGCGTGAGGAGGACGATGGCGGCGTCGCGCATGGTGGCGCGAGAGTATCACCGGGGGGGCGGGGGGACCTACCCGAGGGCCCCGCAGAGCCATTCCCGCACCGGGCGCCACCGCTCGAACCGCGCCACGACGTGCTCCACCGGGTCACTCGGCGGCGCCACCTCGTCGCTCACCCAGAACCCCGTGTGCAGCATGTAGGGGTGCTCCGGGTAGCCCTTGGGCATGCGCTTGAGCGTGCTGCCGCCCACTTCGCTCGTGCCCACGGCGCGCTCCAGCGCGGCACCGTCCTTCGCGACGGCGGCGCGGAAGCTCGCCAGCGCGGGCTTGTCGAAACCATGGCAGCCCACGCCGACCAGGAAACTGCCGGGGCGCAACCTAGCGAAGAGGCCGGGCCCCCACTCGCCGGTCGACGACGCCCACCAGGTGTCGAGGTGGGGCTTGTAGGGGGTCTTGTCCTTCGAGAACCGCACGTCGCGGAAGATGCGCATCGCCTTGCCGGGCAGGCCCACCCGCGCCGACACCGCCTCGACCAGTGCCTTCCCCGGGGCCACGAAGTGCTGCTCGTAGCGCTTGCGATTGGCGTCGAACCACGACTTCTCGTTGTGGGCTTCGAGCTCGGCTAGGAATGAGAGGGTGTCGGGGGTGAACATCGGCCGCAAGCTAACGGGCCCCCGTCACAATTCGGCCCCCGCCTCTGGTACGCTTCCGGACCGATGCTCCTGCTCGTCGGAACGGCGCTGGGCCACGTGCCCCACACCATGGTGACCTCGCTGGTCCCCGCCACCAACCTCGACGACTCAGATGTGTGGTGGGTGCTGGCCACGCCGTACCTCCCCGTGCTGCTCCGGAGCGACGATGGCGGCGCCTCCTTCACCGTCGTCGGCGGCGAGCCGCTCGGCGACTGGCCCACCGACATGGCGCGCACGGACAGCGGCACCCTCGTGCTGGTCGGCGGGCAGCGGTACTGGTGGACCGAGAACGGGGAAGACTGGGACAGCGCGGCCTTGCCGGGGCGGGTGAACATCGTCGCGGCCGCGGGGGATCGACTCCTGCTCGGCGGCCCGTCGGGCTTGTTCGTGGTCGAGATCGGCGGCAACGCAGAGCAGGTGCTCAGCACCGCGGTGACCAGCGTCCAGGGTGGCACGTTCCCGACAGCCACAGGCGCGGACGGGCTGCTCTACACCCGCGACGAGCGTGGCTGGGTGACGCTGGAGCCCCTCGCGGCCACCCCCGCCTCGGTGGCCAACGACGGCGTCGAGGTATACGCCGGCGCGCAAGACGGCACGGTGTGGCGCCTGGCCACGGAGGGCTGGCAGGCGTGCGGCGCGCTCCCCGGCGCCGGCGCGGAGCACAGCGCCGTGGTGGCGATCGCCCTCGACGAGGGCCGGGTACTGGCGGGGACCGGCAATGCCGCGCCCTACATCTCGACCGACGGCTGTGCAAGTTGGGGCAGCGCCGTGGCCCCCGGCAGCACCGACTGGACGGGAACCGGGGCGCCGGAACGCGAGCAGGACGTGGTGACCGACCTCTACAGCCGCGGCGACCGCGTGGCCTGGGGCGGGTGGTCCGGCCTGTGGCGACGGGTAGAGGGCGCATGGCTCGACGCCGCCCTGCTCGGCGCCGACTATACCCGCGGGGTTGCCCTGGGCGAGGACCCCGGCAAGGACTACCCAAGAGTCTACCTGGGTAGCTACGGCGGCGGGGTGCTGCGCAGCGACGACGGCGGGCGCTCGTGGACGGGGCACAACGATGCTATGACCGGTTCGAACGTGCAAGACGTCCAGCTGGGCGCCGGGGTCGTCGATACGCTCTACGCGCTCTCGGGGCACCACCTCAACGTGTCGCTTGACGGCGGCGACTCCACGGACGGCGGCAACCGCGGCGAGAAGGCGACGGCCGTCTCAGCCGACGCGGCAGGACCGACGGAAGTCTGGGCACAGTTCGAGGACGGGCTGCTACGCAGCACCAACGCGGGGAGCAGTTGGTCCTCGCCGTTGTCGACCGGTGCCGGGGGCACCCTCACGCGACACCTCCGGGTCGGCGACGAGGTGTGTGCCTTCTTCCAACGTCCCTTCGAGGTCTCGTGCGCCCCCGACCCCGGTGGCCCTTGGACCCTTCGTTTCACCAGCCCAGCCGAGCCGCCCTCTCCGGTGGTCGGCGTGCCGTTCGACGCACCGGAACGAGTCCTCGCGGGGCTCGACGCGGTGCTGCTCGCCAGCGACGACGCATTCGCCTCGACCACGACCGCGCTCTCGCTGGACGACGACCGGGTCGTGGCCGTCGCCGTGGCCGACGACGAGACGGTGGTTGTCGCCACGCTGAGTGGCAGGCTGCTGGCCAGCTCCGACCGCGGCGACACCTGGATCGACACCGGACAGCGACTGCCAGCGGCGCCGTGGAGCCTCACCGCGAGGCCCGGGTTCGCCGAACGACCCGACGTGGTCGCCGCCACGCCCGACGGCGCGTACGTGCTGGGCGACCCGACCGGCGATGCCACGCTAAAGCGCCTCGCCTCGCTGCAGCGCATCGACGATGCCTCCGAGTTCTGGGCGTACGGAGCTGCGGGTTGCCCGCCCTCCCACAACGACCCCCGCGGGGAGATGGGGACCCTGCGCGCGCTCGACGAGGGCTGCGTGCTCCGCCAGTGGATCCGTGGCACCGAGATCCGGCTCCTGGGCATCCCGGGAGGGTCGGCGACCCTCGCGGTCGATGGCGACGCCCCGGTGGGGTTCGGCACCGGCGCCGGCGGCGAACTGGTGGAACTGGTGTCGTTGACGGTGGCGGAGGGCTGGCACCACGTCGAGCTCCGCGGCATGCTCAGCGGCATCCTCTTCGACGCCCTCGAGGGGTCGGGCGACGGGGTGTTGCTCGCCCCGAACCCCATCGCCGATTCCTACCCCGCCCCCGAGCCGGCCACGGCCCCCGAGCCGGGCACGGCCTGCGGAGGCTGCGATGCCCCCGCCGGGTCCTCGGCGGCGGCGCTCCTCGTCGCGTTACCGCTGGTCACGCGGCGTCGGCACGTCGCGAGGATGGGCACGGCCAGGAGCACCGCACCCGCGCGCTGACAGCCGCAAGCGCCATCGGTCCCCGGCTCCGGCGGGTGCGCCTCGTCGGCCGCGATGGGCTCCACGTCGAGCCGCGTGACGCGCGCGGCGTCGACCGTCGCCGTCCCGACGTCCACGCGCACGGTGAGCTTGTGCCAGTCGTTGTCGAGGCCGGTCGCCGACCAGGCGCGGTTCTCGGCGGGCGGCAACTCCACCGCCACCGGTTCCTCGCCATCGAGAACCACCGCGAGCAGGCCCGGGGGCGCGTCGGGAGGCGCGAGCAACTCGACGCCCACCCCGCGGAAGTTCAGGGTGAGCGTGGCCCCTTCCTGATCGGTGGTGGAGACGCCCCGACCCGAGGCATCGAGCCACTGGCTGTACGACCAGTCGCCCGTCGCCTTCCAGGCCTCGTGCGCCGACTCGTACACCTCGACCGCGTAGATCGAGCCCCAGGACTCACCGCGGTCCAGGCTCGCCCAGGCGCCACCGTACCCCGCCACCGCTACCACGCCGTCGACGTCGAAGTCGGGCGACAACGAGACCATGCGCGGAACGTCGAGCGTGGGGCGCTCGAGTTCTTTCCAGGTGTCGCCGCCGTCGTCGCTGCGGTACCAACCCAGCGCCGGCACGAGGGCGAACACCGTCTCGTCGCCGTCCACCGGCGCCGCCTCGACGCCGACCACCAGGCTGCCGTCGAAGGCGATCCGCGCGATCCCCTCCACGTCGAGGCGCCAGAGCCCGTCGCTCGTGGCCAGCAGCAGCGCGCCGTCGGAGCGCTGGGAGATGCGGAATACGAAGGCCGCGCCGGTGTCCCCGACGAGGAGCCAGTGAGCGCCCCGGTCGCTGGACTGGTAGATCGCGCCCCCGCACGCCGCCCAGGCCCGCTGGTCGTCGGGCCACCACGGGGAGATGGCCACGGCGAAGCCATCCGTCTCGCAGGGGGGGTCCTGCTCCCCCGTCAGCCAGGTGGTGCCAAGGTCCTCGGAGCTGAGGAAGAGCATC
>CAYHRZ010000297.1:0-6879 GCA_964359125.1 uncultured Klebsiella sp.
CATCCCCGGCGGTCGCGACGCGGTGCCGGTGGTGCTCGACACCCACCTCCGCACGCCGCCCGCGTCGGCGGTGCTCTCCCGGGCGACGGCCATCGTGTACTGCGGGCGGGGCGCCGAGGCGTCCGCCGAGCAGGCCCTGGTCCGGGCGGGCGCCTCGGTGGTCCGCACCGCCGTGCGCGGCGGGCGGGTCGACGTGCTGCCGGTCCTGCGAGACCTCGCGGCGCGCGGCTTGCACCGCGTGCTGGTCGACGGCGGCGCCCACGTGCACCGGTCGTTCCTCGACGCCGCCACGGTGGACCGCATCGAGTTGTTCGTCAACGCGCGGGTCCTGGCCGGGGGGCCGGGATTCGTGGCCGGCGAGGGGTACCGGCTGGCGGATGCCCCGGCCTTCGCCATCGACGTCGTGGAACGTGTGGGTGATGACTTGCGACTGGGCCTCGAGCGGGGCTAGGTCACCCGGCCCAACGATTCACTTGCGAGCGGACCTAGACTCGGCGACAATCTGTTCGTGATGTTGTTTCTCGTCGGCTGCATGCACCAGGTGAGCTGGACCATCCAGCCGCCGGCCGACTACGCGCTGTCGCAGACCGAGGTGGCCGTGGTCGCCGCCGAGCCGGCTTGCCGGGGCCTGGCCGACGCGCTGGTCGCGGCCCTGGGCTCGCGTCCAGGGATCACCGTCCGGCCCGACGCGCCCCAGCGACTCACGGTCCGGCGCTGCGACGAGCAGGTGACGACCAGCATCGACATCGAGGGGAACTACCCCGGTTTGCAGTACGGCACCTCGGTGTACCAGGAGCGTCGACGGTACAGCCTCAACGGCCATGCCCGGGGGGAACTCTTGATCGACGGCCTCGGCGCCGCGCCCGTCAGTTTCACCGAGGAGGTGGACCGCGCGGTGCGCGGCGCCTGGATCGACGAGGGCAGTCTCGACATCCCGGCCTCGTTCGCGCTGCGGGAGCGGGTGAATGCCGACCTGGCCGACGTGCTGGCCGACAAGATCGCGCCGCTCCCGGCCACCATCCGCCGGAGCATCTACCCCGACCCCGACCCCGGTACGGCGCGGCAGTTCCACAACGACGCGGTGGCCGCGGAACGGGCCGGCAACCTCGACGACGCGCTGCGGCTGGCCCGGGAGGCCTACGCGGCGCAGCCCTCGCCGTTGGCCATGGACTACATCGAGGCGCTGCAGCAGCACGCCTCGCAGGTCAACTACGCGTTCAAGACGCCGTAAGTTCGGCTAGCCGCCAAGTTCCACGCCCACCGCCCGGGCCACGCGGACGAGTTCCCCGTCGGGCTCCACCCGGCGGTTGGCACGGACCGCGTCCGCCAGGGGGACGCCGAGCACCTTGCCGTCGCGCAGGGCGACCAGTTGGCCCCAGGCGCCGGACTCCACCAGGTCGACCGCGCACACGCCGAAACGGGTGGCGAGCACGCGGTCGAAGGCGTCGGGGCTACCCCCCCGCTGCAGGTGCCCCAGCACCGTCACGCGCACGTCGGTTTCCGGCTCGGCGTCGGCCAGCGCATCGGCCACCATCTGGGCCGCGCGCCCCCGCGCTTCGTCGGTGCCGACAGGGCGCGCCGACTCGGCGACGACCACCAGCGAGAATGGCCGCCCGAGGGCCCGCCGCTGCTCCAGCTTGTGACAGATACGCCGGATGTCCCACGGGATCTCGGGCACGAGGATGACGTCGGCGCCGCCCGCGATCCCCCCGTGCAGGGCGATGAATCCCGCGTCGCGACCCATGACCTCGACCACGATGCAGCGGTCGTGCGACTCGGCGGTGGTGTGCAGCCGGTCCAGCGCGTCGGCCACGCAGTCGACGGCGCTCTGGAATCCGAAGGTGAGGTCGGTGGCGCCGAGGTCGTTGTCGATGGTCTTGGGCACGCCGACGACCGGGATGCCGTGCTCCCGGGTGAGTCGGTCGGCGATCCGCATGCTCCCGTCGCCGCCCACGACGATCAGGCCCTCGATGCCCAGGCGGTCCAGCGAACGGCGCACGTCGGCGGCGTGATCCAGCCCGTCCCGCCAGCGGAAGGGATCCCCCCGGTTGGTGGTGCCGAGCACCGTGCCCCCCCGGGACAACAGGCCGCCGCAGTTGCGCGGGACCAGCCGCCGCACCCGCAGCGGGTCCGACACCAAGCCGTCGAAGCTGTCCTCGACCCCCGAGAGCAGCCAGCCCTTCTGGCCGACGCCGTACTTCACCACCGCACGGATCACCGCGTTCAGCCCGGGGGCGTCGCCGCCGCCGGTGAGGATGCCCACGTGTCGCATATTTGCCCTCCGACGGGCGAGGTTGGGGCGCACGGGTAACGTGGCTCGGGCCGTGAGGTCGATGTCGCTGGTCGGGGTGTCGTGGTCGCGCGTGGAACGCGCGCGCGGCGAGTACGACGCCGACGAGTTGGCCGCGTTGTCCCGATCGCTCCGGGAACGGCGCGCCGAGGGGGGCGAGCCGGTGGTGGTCCTGCACGCCGGCGCCTTGCCCGACTGGTCCATCGCCCGCGGCGGGTGGCTCGACCCCGACGTGCTGGCCGGGTGGAGTTGCTACGTGGACCGCGTGGCGCAGGCCGTGGGCGTGCACGTGGGGTTCTACCTCACCTTCGACGGGCTGCTCGCCGAGGCCTCGTGGTACGAGGCCGACGCGCCCCGGGTGGCGCGCACACTGGTCGAAGCGCACGCCGCGGCCTACCTGCACCTCCGCCGCAGCTCCGGCGCGGGGGGCAGGCACCCGGAGGTGGGGGTGATGGAGGGGGGCGCCGGGGCCGGGGCGCGGCCGCCCCCGGTGGCCCCCCTGCTCCGGGTGTTGGCCAGCGGCCGGTGGCACCGCCCCTTCGGCTGGCTGGGCGAATTGCCGAACGGCACGCCATGCTTGGACTTCGTCGGCGCGCGTCACGCGGCGGTGCTGCCGGGGGTGTTGCCGTTGGGCGTGCCGGTGCTGCTCGTGGACGTGCCCGAGAGCGTGGCCCGGGCGGCGGGGGTGCGGGTGGCGGGCGTCGCGAGTGGCTAGCGGGCCACGACGTCCCGCCGCCGGCAAACCCGGGCGCGCGCGTCGCCGAGCGACGCGTCGCCGACGGTCTCCACCCGGATGCCGACGACGCGGGCGCCTTCGAGCGGCGCGAACTCCACGGCCGTGTAGGGGCGGGCGTCCAGGCGCTCGTCCGGGACGATCTTCAGGCGTTCGGTGGTGCCCTCACTGTACTTGAAGTGCAGGTAGAAAGTGGTGTTACCCACGCCTCCCCCCTCGAGCTGGAGGTAGTGCCCGACCGTCGGAATGGCGTCCCCACCGGGGGACAAGAGCGTGCCGTCGGCCCCCACCGGGAGCTTCGCCACGGTCGTTTCGTCGCGACAACCCCCGTCAAAGGCGGGCAGTAGTTGCCGGTAGCCCTCGAAGCTCTGGAGCGACCCTGCGTGAGAGGCGGCCGCGCGGAACGCGTGCGTGGCCGAGATCACCCACACGAGCACGTCGGGTCGCGACCGGTCGAGGTCCGTGCCGCCCAGCCACGCGCGCAGCGGGGTGGTCATCCCGCCACCGGCCACGGCCAGCGCGGCCACCTCGGCGTCGAGGTCCGCGGCGAGGGCCTGCGGGAAGTAGAAGAAGGGCTCGACGAAGCTCGACCCGACGACCGCCACCGGCGGCGGCGGCAGGTCGGCGAGCAGCGCGCTGCTGTCGACGGGGGGGGAGGTGAGCTGGTAGGTCGCCCCCCGGTAGAGGGGCTTGGGCTCCCCACCGCAGAGGGCCGCGAGTTGAACCGCCTCCTTGCCGGGGCGCTCCGAGGCGAACTTCGCGGGTACGAGATCCTGCGGCGTGGATCCAAGCCAAGTCCAGGGGCGATCGGCTCTCAGCAAGCTGGCGACCTCCGCCGCCGCCGCCAGCGAGCCTTCCACGGTCCAGTGGCCGTCGTCCGGGCGGAAGAAAGGGGTGCCCGTCGCGTCCAGGCGGCGGGCGAGCGCGGCGACGTCGGGGGCGAGGGCGGCTCGTTCCCGGAGCCAGGTCAGCACGTCCTGGTAGGCGGCCTCGTCGGCGTTCCAGGCCTTCGTGCCGTGACCCCCGGTGTGCGGCCCGTCGAGGGCGTGGGTGCGATCCGGTAACAGCAGCACCACCACCCTGATGTCGCGATCCTTCAGCGCCGCCAGGACACGCTCGAGCCCATCCAGCGCCCCCGGGTGGGTCGTGTAGTCCAGGGGGCGACGCTCCGGGGCCACGAGCGCCTCGCCCGCCACCCGCCAGCCCGCCTCGGTCGCCGCGGCGCAGAGCTTCGCCGGCGCCGGCGCCGGCGCGGCGGCGAGGGCAAGACCGATCCACCACATGCCTCCTCTCCTATCGTCAAGAGCGGCCGGTCGCGCTACCCCCGAAACTCACCCCATTCAGGCAGCAAAACACGCGAGTCCTACACGTTCTTGACATCATCTTCCCCCAGGCGGAGCACCGGGAGTCTACATGCTACCCATGTCGCCGCTGGTGCCGCTGTTCCTGCTGGCCTGCTCCCCCGGGGGCGGCGCCGACTCGCCCCTGGCGGTCGACGGCGCGCTCGTCGAGGCCGGTGGGCTCAACGCTTGGATCCTCTCCTGGTCCACCCCCGAGGCCAGCGACGGTGTCGTGAGGCTGGTCGGGGGCGACGGCGGGCGACGCGAGTTCACCGACGTCGAGTCGGACGCCGAGGGCTTGGAGCACCGGGCGGTGATCCTGGGCCTACCGGCCGGCACGAACTGGACGGCCACCGCGTATTCCAGCGCTTCCGGCCGCGAGTACGCCACCGATGCCTTCGATTTCGAGACCTCGCCGGTGCCCACGGACCTGCCGACCGTCACCGTTTCGGTGCCGCCCGCCGATGGTCTCACCGGCTTCGTGGTCCTGCCCCTGGCCACGCTGGAAGGGGTCCAGTTCGCGATCCTGGACCTCGACGGCAACTACGTGTGGTGGCGGACGAGCTTCGCGATGGCGTGCTTCCGCGCCGAGTACGAACAGGCCACCGGGGTGCTGAGCACCTGCAGCGCCGACGAAGCAGACGGGAGCCACTTCAGCACCGAGTCGCTGGTGGATGGGACCGGCACCACGGTCGTCACCTCCCAGGGCCACCACGACTTCGTGGCGTTGTCCGATGGCAGCTACCTCGCGCTGGGTGAGGACCGGCGGCAGGTCGATGGCCTCAACGTGGTGGGCGACACCGTCGTCCTCGTCCCCGCGGCGGGCGGCGAGGCCAGCGTGGTGTGGAACGCCTGGGACAGCTTCGCCTACGACGGTATCGGCGTCGAGTCCCCCAACGGGATGAGCTGGCCGCACCTCAACTCCCTGGAGTTCGACGAGGGCACCGGCAAGCTGTTGCTGGGTGCGTATAGTCGTGACTCCATCTTGCAGGTCGATCGCGCGACGGGCGCTATCGACTGGGAGTTGGGGGGCGAACTCGACGACTTCGGTCTGGAGGGCGACGAGACCTTCGTCCACCCCCACTCGCCTCGCCGGGTGGGCAACGAGATCACCTTGGTCGACGCAGGCGCCTCGGACGGTCGTGCCCGCGTGATCTCGCTCCACATCGACGAGAGCGCATGGAGCGCAGGCCTCGGCGTGTCGGTCGAGGGCGGCGCGGCTGGTGGCTCCTCGATCCTCGGGAACGCCGAGCACATCGACGGCGACCGCCTCTTCGTGGCCTGGGGCAGTGGCGGCACGGCGGTCATCATGGAGCGCGACGGCACGGTGCTCTGGCAGGCCGACACCGAACTGGGCGTTGCGCTGGGCTACGGGCAGTACATCCCGAGCCTCCTCCCCGGGCAGTAGGGCGGCGCCCGCGGGCGGGCGCGATCAGGGGCGCGACCACTCGAGGGTGATTCGCTGGCCGCGGCGGCTGATCTCGACCCGGTACGAGGTGGCCGTGCGCTGGGTGCTGTACGCCTCGAGCGAGGCCTCCGCGTTGGTAAGCGGCATGCCGTTCACCGCGTGCACGACGTCGCCGTTCTTGAGGCCGCAGGAGTCGAATAGGGACCCTCGGCGGATGCCGGAGAGGCGCATGCCATCCGCCGCCCCGTCGGCGCCCTTGTGGGGGATCACCCGGGCCATCGTCGACAGCGCGTCGAGATCGACGTCGTCAGCTGGGAGCGTCACCCGGTCGCCCACGAGCGTGCACTGGGGACCGGTCGGCGCCGCGGGGTCGTCCGCCCCGGGCGGGTTGGGGTTCGACGCCGCTGCGGAGAGGCGCGCCACTTCGGCTTCCAGCGCGTCGAGTCGCACCTGGTCCGCGGCCTGCTGGGCCTCGAGGTCGGCGAGGCGGGTTTCCAGTTCGGAGACGACGTGGCGTGGTGCACAGGCCAGGAAGAGCGCGAGGATCACGGGGACTCCGCACGCCAGGGCGGCACCACGCGACGGCGCGGGCGACGGTGGCGAGCCTCCACTACTTAGCCGATGCGATCTCGCGTGCCCCGTGCTCGCCCCGGATGCTGGCGAAGTCCTTGATGTGCCCCCAGATGGCCGTGACGCCGCGCCGCATGTAGTCGAGGTCGTCCACGCTCTGGAGGTTGCGGAGTTGGTGCATCAGGAACTTCGGGTGGACGTAGAGCTTGTAGAACTGCCCCGCCATCTGCACGACTTGCTCCTGGTCCATGTCGGTGAGCACGCAGGCCGGCTCGGTCATGTCGTAGCGGTCGTAGTCCCGCGGGTCGAAGCGGATCCAGCCCATGTCCTGGCAGAGCTTGAAGAGTGGCGTGCCGGGGTAGGGCATCACCACCGTGGCCTGGAGGTGGTGGGCGTAGCCCTCGTGCATCAGGTACTTGGCTAGGCGCAGCGTCTCGTAGGCATCTTCCTTGGTTTCCCAGGGGTAGCCAACCATCATCGTGAGGTGAGGTTGCAGGCCGGCCGCCGACGCCATCTTGCAGCCCTCGATGATCTGCTC
>CAYHRZ010000298.1:0-6837 GCA_964359125.1 uncultured Klebsiella sp.
ACACCTTGATGGCGACCGGCCGCCGGAACCCCCGCGCGCCGACCAAGGCCGCCCGGTAGACGGTACCGAAGTTACCCGAGCCGATGACGCGGTGGAAGACGAGTTGGCGCACCTGCCCCCTTACTAGGTTGCACCGCAGCCCGCCGCTCCCAGGGCGTGCCGAACTACTCGTTCACCGGCGTCATCCAGAGCGTCTTGGCGGACACGCCGAGTTGGGCGAGCGCGCGGTCGTAGCGGTCGAGGACGGGGCACTCGAGCACCAGCTCCGCGCCGGCGTCGACGTACACCCACGAACCCTCTTCCACCTCCCGGTCGAGTTGCCCGGGTCCCCACCCGGCGTAGCCGAGGCACAGCGCGAAGTCGGATCCCGCCGCGATCAGCGCGGCCAGGCGCTCGCGGGAAGGGGAGACGCCGATGCCGGTGACCGTCCAGCCCTCCCGGCACACGCCCTTGTAGAGCACGAAGCCGCTGCTCCGCTCCACGGGGCCTCCCCAGAGGGCCGGGGCCAGCAGGGCCTTGTCGCGGCCGGGCATCTCCAGGTGGGTCGCCACGTCGCGGATTTTCACCGGCGCCTCTCGGTTGATCACCAGGCCGAGCGCGCCCTGGCTGGAGTGTTGCACGAGCAACACCACCGTGCCGGTGAAGTTCGGGTCCCGCATCTGCGGGCTGGCGACCAGGAGGCCAGGTTCCATGCCTACCCTGTAACCGCGTGGGCCGACGGCAGGATGGCGGGTCTAGCCGGCGCCACCCAACTCGCGCAGGGGCTCGATCCGCGGCTGGGCGCCCTGCCTGATCACGTCTTCGGTGATCACCACTTCCTTGATGTTGTCTTGCGACGGCAGCTCGAACATGATCTCGAGCATCACCGACTCCAGGATCGTCCGCAGCCCGCGGGCGCCGGCCTTGCGGGCCACCGCTCGCTCGGCGATCGCCCGCAGCGCCTCCGGCGTGAACGACAGCTTCACCTTCTCGAACTTGAACAGCTTCTGGTACTGCTTGACGATGCTGTTGCGCGGCTCGGACAGGACGTGCACCAGGTCGTCGACGCCGAGGCCCTCCATCACCGCGATCACCGGAAGCCGCCCGATGAACTCGGGGATGACGCCGAACTGCTCGAGGTCCTCCGGGGTGATTTGCTTCATCAGCTTCTGGGCTTCCTCGCCGGGGACGCCACGCTCGTGCCCAAAGCCCACCGTCTTGCGCCCCGTGCGCTCCTGCACCAGCCGCTCGATGCCCTCGAAAGACCCGCCGCAGATGAACAGGATGTTCGTGGTGTCGATCTGCAGGAACTCCTGGTTGGGCAGGCGCTTGTTGCCCTTGATCTGGATGCTGGCGTTGCTGCCCTCGAGGATCTTCAAGAGGGCCTGTTGCACGCCCTCGCCGCTGACGTCGCGACTCACCGCGCTGGAAAAACTCTTTCGCGCCAGCTTGTCGATCTCGTCGATGTAAACGATCCCGCGCTGCGTCTTTTCCACGCTGTTGCCGCTGGCGTGGAACAGGTTCAGGATGATGTTCTCGACGTCTTCGCCGACGTAGCCGGCCTCGGTGAGGGTGGTGGCGTCGGCGACGACGAACGGCACGTCGAGCATGCGAGCGAGGGTCTGGGCGATCAGCGTCTTGCCCGTGCCGGTGGGGCCGATCAGCAGCACGTTCGACTTCTGGATCTCCACGTCGTTGTTGCGCTGCTTGCCCTGGCTGTTGGCCTCGAGCCGCTTGTAGTGGTTGTAGACGGCCACCGCGATCTTGCGCTTCGCGACATCCTGACCGACGACGTACTGGTCCAGGAAGCCCTTGATGCGCGCCGGCGTCGGGATCTTGCCGGTGCCGAAACTAATCCCGTTCGGGCTCTTGTTCTCGCGGATGATGTCGAGACAGAGGCGGATGCACTCGTTGCAGATGTAGACGTTCGGGCCGGCCACGATCTTCTCGACGTCGCGCTGCGGCTTGTGACAGAAGCTGCACGAGAGGGACGACTGGCTGGAGTACTTGGGCATCGGCTCCTCGGTGCGGCACCAACAACTGCACTCTAAGCGTCGTAGGATCGGTGCGTCAACGTGCTTTCGGCACGGGACGCGCACCCTTGATACGAAACGCGGGCATGAGCGGTGCCACCGACTACTACGGCCTCCTGGGGGTCGCTCGCGACGCCACCGAGAAGGACATCAAGCGCGCCTTCCGGGCCCTGGCGAAGGAGTGCCACCCCGACGTCGCCGGCGACGACCCGGCCAAGACGGAGCGATTCAAGAGTTTGCGCGCGGCCTACGACGTCCTGGTGGACCCGGTGAAGCGCGCCGCCTACGACCGGCGCTTGGATCGCCGGTCCAACCCCAGCCCTTTCTTCGGTAGTCACTGGAAACACGCCGGGAAGCCAGCCGACGCCACCAGCGCCGCTCGTCCCTCCGCCAACGACCTTGACTTTGAAGACATCTTCAACGACTTCGGCGGACTCGACTTTGGTTTTGGGAAGAAGGGCGGCCCGGCGCCGGGTACGCGGCCCGGCGCGGCCCCGCCGCCGCCGCCCAACCCCACCGGCGACGGCTGGTACCGGCAAACGACGTCGCGTCCCGCCGGCCGTAGCCGTCCCGACGCCCCGGGAGGTGACCAGCCGCGGCCCCCGCCCTCGGAACCGGGCGACGACGTGAAACTCCGGGTCGACGTGCCCGCCAGCGTGGCGATGCGCGGTGGGCAGGTGACGGTGAACTACCCGCGGCGAATCCGGGCATCCGACCAGCGGTCGCTGGTGTCGATCGACGAGCTCTACGAGTTGCGCGTGCCGCCCGGGGTGCGCGAGGGCGAGGTCCTGCGGGTGGAGCGCATGGGCAACGCGGGTCCGGGTGGCGGGCCGCACGGGGATCTCGTCGCGACCGTGCACATGGTTGGGCCTCGCCCCGGCCAGGCCGCGCCGGGCGACGCCGAGGGCGCGCGCGGGCCGCGGATGAAGATGCCGGGACACGACGAGGTGGTGGCGGAGGGCGACATCGACGTGCTGCGTTTCGACGTGAGCGTGGTGGAGGCGATCCTCGGTGGACGCGTGGAGGTGGCCACGCCGCAGGGACGCGTGCGCGTGACGGTCCCGCCCGGCACCTCGTCGGGCACGCGGCTGCGCCTGCGCGGCAAGGGCACCCAGGGGGCGGATGGCCTGCCGCGCGACCTGTTCGCCGAGGTGAGGATCGTCGTCCCCGCCGAGGTCGACGAGGAGTCGCGGCGGCTCATCGAGCAGTTCGCGCGGCTGAACCCCGGGGACTGACGGACCGTCGCCGATGGCTGGCGGGATGCGTGCCTCGGTGGTCGGCCCGGCCCGCTAGCTGGTGGCCACCGAGGCCTCGGCCGCCGTCGCCACGGCGCGGAACACGCCGATCCCCATGGCCAGCGCCAGCACCTCGTCGACGTCGTCGACGAAGTGGTACACGAGCTCGTTCCGGAGCACCTCGGGCACGTCGTGGAGGTCGCGCTCGTTCTGGCGGGGCATCACCACCTCCTTGATGCCGGCGCGCCGGGCCGCGAGCAGCCCCCCTGCGGCCTCTGGTCCGAGCGGCAATCGACGACCAGTCGCTGAAGCTCGTCCGCGCACCTACACTGTTCGAACATCGGAGAGTGACGCGGTTCCGGGCCCGCGAGACGTAGACGATCGCACGCCCTGGTCGCGTCAGTCTAGGCACCCCGAGCGCGCACAGTAGCCGTCTTCCGCGCAGAAGCCACCAGGAATGCCGGCCCAGCACCAGTTCAGGCGCTTGCAGTCATCGCGCGTCTCACACGCGACCGTGCAGGTGCTCCAGTCGGTGTCGTCGCCGGAGTCGGACTGCCACCAGGTTCGATTCTCGCAGCTGAGGCCCTCGTCACAGTCCGCGTCCTCCCGGCAGCGGTCGTCGAAGCTCGGGGGCCAGCAGCCGCCACCAGCCAGGAGCAGTAGGGAACCGGCGGCTAGTCGCCCTCGGTGCACGCGGCCTCCGGCGGCGCGCCATCAAGCATGGCAAGGCGGTAGAATGCCTCGTCGTCGCTGACGGCCTTCGCGAAGTAGTCCTCCTCGTCGTAACCCCCTTCAAGCGGTGCGTTGCAGCAGCAGAACTGGGTGCCGACCAGCCCCTTGTCCTTCGCGACGGCACGGCAAAAGTAGAAGTCCACGAGGTCCGCGAAGTTCTCGCCCAGCCAGCACGAGTGGGCTGTCTCGTGGACGATGATCCGGGCCAACTCGATGACTAGGCACGCGCGCCAGTCCGATTTCGACGTGGACTGGTACTCGTTCTTCAGCCCCTGGAACAGCCGCCGGTTGAACAGCATGTACCGGCTGCCGTAGATGTTCGTCGCCGCCCAGCTCCCCCCGCCCGTGGACGTCTCGTACACCATCGGCGTCGGGTACCAGAAGTCCCCACCGGTGAGGCGGGTGACGTGGCAGGTCTGGCTCACGTCGGGGGCGTGGCGGTCGTAGTAGTTCTTGACGAACTGGATGTTGTCGTCGATGAGCTCGAAGGCCTCGCGGAGGAGCTTCACGTCGAACTCCTCGAGGTCGCTGTCGCCCCCGCCCTCGTCCACCACGTAGGCGCAGAAGTTGCCCTCGTCCGACCAGCCCTCGCAGTCGCTCGCGGCGCTGGACCTCGCGGTGACCGACGGCGAGCGCTCCCGGGGGACGAGGCCCCAGCCCCCCCACGGATCCAGTTCCCGCCCGGGCGCGGTGGCATTGGCGCCCGGGAGGCCCGCCGAGCCCGTGCTGGTCGAGGCGATCGCCGGTCGCCGGGTGGCCCTCGGAGCCTCCGCGGAGAAGGGCGCGCCTGTCAGGTCGGCGAGCGGTCCCCGCGCCGCCAGCGTCGCCGCTCGCCCCCGGGGGTGCCGTGAGGCGCGACGCCCGTACACGGGCGCGTCGTCACGGCAGGGAACCATGCCCGGCCACCACCCCGCCGCCTCGTCGACGAGCCCGGGCAGGCCGCTAGCGTCGGTGGCCGCCATCATGCCCCGTCGCCTCCCGGCGAGCAGGTGGCTCGCGAGGGCGTCCGCCGCGAGCTCCCCCGCGCTCGGCATCCACGGCCCGCGCCGGTCGCCAGTCGCCGGGGTGTCGCGGTAGCAGCCGCCCATGCCGCTAGCCGCCGCAGCCCTTGATCTCGAACACCCCACCGATGCGCACCGCGTTCAGGGTGGAATCGCCCGCCGGGTCCTTCGTGTAGAAGCCGAAACGGATCAGCTGGCGCCCGGCGGTGTTCGCCGCGATGGCCGCCCAGGCGGTGGGGTACTTCACGCCGGCGCCCGTTTGCGTGTCGGTGCCCAGCACGTAGGTGGCGAGGATGTTGTTCTCGACGTCGCACACCTGGTAGGCGGGGCGAGTGACCATGTTGCTCGCCGTTTCCGAGTGGGCCTCCCAGGTGCAGCGGGCGTCTTCCACGTCGCCCGCGGGCGACCAGCCGGTGGCGGGGCTGAAGGTGCCGTCCCCCGTGGCTACCTTGGTGGCGTGGAGGGTGAAGGGAGCAGGTACGCGTCGGATTGCCATGGAATACTCGCCGGTTACGGTCGGAACGTACGCCCAAGGGGCGGGGTATGTCAAGTGCGAACGCGAGTGTCTCGCATTGCTATGGTTAGAGCAGGGTAACCTGCCGCCTGAACCGCCGTCGCTCTCGGCCCGTGCTCGCGACGACGGCCGCCCGCTCCAACGCCGCCCTCAGCGACTCTGCAGCTCCGCGCCCGGTGTCGTAACTGGGTGGAACACGCCGATCCCCATGGCCAGCGCCAGCACCTCGTCGACGTCGTCGACGAAGTGGTACACGAGCTCGTTCCGGAGCACCTCGGGCACGTCGTGGAGGTCGCGCTCGTTCTGGCGGGGCATCACCACCTCCTTGATGCCGGCGCGCCGGGCGGCAAGTACCTTCTCCTTGATGCCGCCGACGGGGAGCACCCTCCCCCGCAGCGTGATCTCCCCGGTCATCGCGAGGTCGGCGCGCACGGGTAGCCCGGTGAGCAACGACACTAGCGCGGGCGTGATCGTCACCCCGGCGCTGGGGCCGTCCTTGGGGATGGCGCCCGCGGGCATGTGGAGGTGGAACTCGTTGTCGGCGAACGTCGAGGGTTCGAGGCCGAAGCGGGCAGCGCGTTCGCGGACGAACGACATGGCGGCCTCGCAGCTCTCTTTCATCACGTTGCCCAGCGACCCGGTGATCTTCAGGCCCCGGGGGCCCGGCATCTTGGTGGCCTCGATGAAGAGGATCTCGCCGCCGGCCGCCGTCCACGCCAGGCCGATGGCGATGCCGGGACGCTCGGTGCGCTCGGCGAGCTCCGGGTGGTGCTTCGGCGGGCCCAACCAGGTGGCGACCTGGTGCTCGTCCAGCACGAAGGGTTGCGCGTCCCCCTCGACGATGCGCCGCGCCGTCTTACGGAACAACGCCGCGAGTTCTCGCTCCAGCGAGCGCACGCCGGCCTCGCGGGTGTAGCTGCGGATCACGTGTGCGGCCACGTGATCCGGGATGGTGAGGTGGGTGTCGGCGATGCCGTGGGCATCGCGCAGCCGCCGGTAGAGGTGTTGCTGGGCGATCGCGAGTTTTTCTTCCTCGATGTAGCCGTGCAGTTCGATGATCTCCAGCCGGTCGTGCAGCGCCGCCGGGATGGGGTCTTCCACGTTGGCGGTGCCGATGAACAGCACGCCGCTGAGGTCGAAGGGGGCGTCGAGGTAGTGGTCCCTGAAGGCGACGTTCTGCTCGGGGTCGAGGACTTCCAGCAGCGCGCTCGCGGGGTCCCCGCGGAAGTCGTTGCCGATCTTGTCGAGTTCGTCGAGGATGATCACCGGGTTGCGGCTCCCGGCGCGCTTGAGGCACTGGATCACCCGCCCGGGCAGGGCCCCCACGTAGGTGCGCCGGTGCC
>CAYHRZ010000299.1:0-6816 GCA_964359125.1 uncultured Klebsiella sp.
TGAAATGCACGCTGCTGTCGAAGAGGTGCATCGAGCCACCGAGGCCCTTGGAGCAGCCGGTGGCCTTCCCGAACAGCTCAGCCATCATGGCGCGGGGCGACACGCCCTTGGCGAGCGCCTGGCCGTGCTCCCGGTAGGCCGTGACCCACCGGTCGATCGGCAAACAGGCGGCGGCGGCGCCCACGGCGACCGATTCCTGGCCAATGTAGAGGTGGCAGAAGCCAAGGATCTTCCGCTCCGTGTAGGCCCTGGCGGCGAGCTCCTCCACCCGGCGGATCACCAGCATCTGCTCCCACAGCTTGGCGAGGTCCGCCGCGTGGAGCGCGGGACGGGGGTCGTGGTCGGGGAGGCTGCGCGGGGACGCGTCGGACACGGTACCTCCGGGGTTGAAGGGCCGGCAGACTAACGGTGCGGGGGGCCGGGGGCACGCGGAGCGGGGGTGGCGGGGTGATAGGCGGCCGGCGGAGGTTCCCGTGTCAGACACCCTCACCCGCGGCATTCGCGTGACCGTACGCCCCGAGTACCTGCCGTCGCACTCCCAGCCCCGCGACGGCCTGTGGATGTTCGCGTACCACATCCGCGTAGCCAACGAGGGCGACGAGACGGTGCAGCTCGTGTCGCGACACTGGCACATTACCGACGGCAATGGGAAGGTGGAGGAGGTGCGCGGCCCCGGCGTGGTGGGGGAGCAGCCCGTCCTCGGGCCCGGCGAGCGGTTCGAGTACACCAGCGGTTGCCCGCTCGGCACGCCGGTGGGGACGATGCACGGCACCTATCAAATGGTGACCGCGGCGGGAGACCGGTTCGACGCGAAGATCGACCCGTTCTTGTTGGCGGAGCCGCTGAGCGTGAACTGAGCGGCGGCCGGCACCGCGACCAGCGGTGACAATCGGCGACGAAGGGCGCGCCGTCCCCGGGCGTCGTAGGGCCGGAGACTACGATGAAACGCATCTTTCCGCTCTCGATCCTGTCCCTCGTCATTTTCTCGGGTTGTGGTAACGAACTCGCCGTGGTGAGCGCGGAGCCGCTGCCGCCCGAGCAAGTCGCCGCCATCGTCGAGCACGCCCACCAGGCCCTCCAGGGCCGTCGCGACCGGCTGCCGCGGCAGGGTCGCGTCGAGGCTCAGCGACTCAGGTCTGTCGAGCAGGTGGAGGTGGCCGGCGCCAGCGCCGGTGGCGAGGTCGCCGAGGCCAACGCGGAGCGCGTCGATGCGCGTGGCGCCGAGGCGCGGGCCGCGAAGGTGGCCGCCTCGGGCAAGGCGGGGCTCAGCCCGGAGCGCATCGCCAAGATGAAGGCGCGGGTGGCGGCAAACCGCGCCGCGCGCCAGGCGAGCGCCGGTGAGCGAGCCGCGAGCGATGTCGGCGCCCCCAGCGAGCCGTCCGAGCCGAGCTACGACGAGGGGTAACGCCGGCGAAGTCGCCAGCCTACGAGGCCGGCCAGCGGGGCGAAGATTAGCCCGTAGGCGGTGTCGTAGGCTTGGGGCATGTAGATGACCGTGCGGCTCTGCTGGCTGTCGCCTGCCGACACCAGTTCGAGATCTGAGGTGTTGGTCGCGGGCGCGACGAGGGTGTCGAGGCGGGTGAGGAAGTAGCTCTCACCGTTGTCGTCGGTGACCGTGTCGGAGAACACCGTCCACACCGCCTTCTGCGCGCCCTGCGAGGCCAGCAGCGCGTCGTAGAGCGTGTCGGGGTCGTCGCCTTCCTGGCCCTCGATGTCGTACTCGTCCGTCGTGAGCTCGGCCGTGCTCCAGCCGCCCGCCGCCTCCACCCGTTCCGGGGCGCGCACGAAGATCTCGTTTCTCACCTCGGAGAGTTGGATGCTCTGTCCCATGCGGGAGGGGAACAGGGCGTGGAGGGTGCCGTCGGCCGCCGCACTGTACTCGATGACAAGGGGGTGGATGACCACGCCGGCCTCGTCGGTGGTGGGCACCTCGGGACGGAGTTTCGCGGCGATCCACACGAAGCCGAGGGGGTCGCTCTCGTAGGCGGCGATCTGGTCGGCGCTGACGGAGCCGTCGTAGCCGTTCTCGGCCAACCAGCCGCTCATCGCGCCGGGGCCCGAGGCGGAGAGCACCTGGTAGGCGAAGCCGCCGGCGAAGCCAGCACCCAGCACCTCGACGCCCCCCGTGTCGGACCCGATGTCCCGGTTTTCGCCGCCTTTGAGCGAGTACGCGCTGTCGCTCTGCCCGGCGCAGCCGCACGCCGGGACCGAGTCAGACTCGGGCGAGTCCCACTCCACGCGGGGCGCGGTGATGCTGGCGAGGCGGTCGAACACTGCCTCCTCGCCCTCCTCGACCGACAGCACCGTCCCGGGAACGGGGATGATCCACGCGAAGTCGTCGGCGTCGCCGTGGTAGCGCACCCGGTAGCTCACTTTCACCGAGGCCTCGCCGATTTCGAAGTAGGCCTGCTGCGCGTCAGAGGCGGCGATCTTGGTGTCCATGTCTGCTGTGATCAGCCCTCCGCAGGCAAGGGACTCAGACGCGAAGAGAAGCAGGAGGCTCATGGGGAATCCGGGGGTGCGACGAGGGGGGCAGCAAGCTGCGTGCCAACTGGCTACGTATCTCAGATGCCGACCGAGCCGGACAAGGGACGATTCCGCCGCCTGGGGCGCCGCATCCTCGGCGACGAAGAGGGGCGTTCGCTGCGGGTAGATGCCCGGGAGATCCTCGGGGCGCTCGCCGAGGGCGGCGGCCACGCCAAGACGGAGATCGTCCGCGCCATTGCCCGCGAAGTACGCGTGTACCTCGAGGAGCTGGGGCTCAAGGAAGACCTGCACCGGCTGGCGACCAACTACTCGTTCGAGGTGCGGGCCAGCGTGCACCTGCGTCGCCTCGACGAGGACGAGAAGGCTCCACGCAAGGGAGTGTCGCGACCCGATGAGCGTCCGCCCGAGGGAGCGCCGCCCGCACCGCGACAAGCGGATCACGGTGAGCCGGCGGAAGGCGACGACGAGGAGAGCGAGTAGCATTCAGCGTTCAGCATTCAGCGTTCAGCTCTCAGCTGACGGCCGACGGCCGACGGCTGACAGCTCTCGGCCTTCAGCTTTCAGCGCGAACCTCAGGGAAGCAGCTGACGGCTAACAGCTGACAGCTAATAGCTAATAGCTAATAGCTACCTACCCTTCTCAGCGGCCAGCACGCTCTCCACCGACCGCGGCTTCAGGCGGATCAGCACGCCTTCTTCCTGCGTGACGCGGAGGATGTCTTCCCGGGTGATGCTGTCGGCTTTCTCCAGGAGGCTCTCAGCCTTGCCGGTGGCGCGGTTCACCCGCTCCACGACCAGGCGGCCTTCTCTCGCCGCGGCCGCCAACTCGTCGAGCAGCGCTTCCACCTTCGCGGGGTCCACGCTGTCGACCAGCCGGTCGGCTTTCTCCGCCGTGCGGCTGACGCTGGCCACCGCGCCGTCCACCCGCCGCAGCACCGGTCGCGCCTCGTCGGAGGTGCGCTCCACGCTGGACAGCGTGCTCTTCGCGCGCTCCGCGATGTCGGGCAGGGCGTCGCTGGCCAGTGCCGCGTTGTGCAGGAGCCGCTCGGCGTCGTCGAGCATGCGCTTGGCCCGCTCGGGGTCGTCTTTGAGGGCGTCGCCCAGCACCTTGAACGCCGCGGGGTCCAGCGCGCTGACGATGGGGCCGAGCTGCGTGACGAGCTGGTCGATCTCCACCGACTTGCCGTTGGCCACGAGCGTGCCGCCGTCGGCCAGGAGGGGCGCGTCGGCCGCCACCGGCGTGAGCTCGACGTACTTCTCGCCCAGCACGGACCGGGCACGCACGGCCACCTTCGCGTCGTTCCGAATGGCCGCCGCCTTGTCGACCGAGAGCAACGCCACGGCCTCCGCCCCCTCCACCCGCAGCGACTCGACCCGGCCCACCTGCACACCGGCGACGCTGACCACCGCGCCCGTCGACAGCCCGGCGGCGTCAGCCAGCCGGACGTTGACGTCGAGGGTGGTCCCGATGCTGCGGATCGCGCCGATTTTCAGCGCCATGAAGCCGAGGATGCCGACGGCCACCACCACGAGGCAGCCGACTCCGATTTCGTGGGCGCGTGACATGCAGCGGCGGCGGCTAACCTGCTACATCCGCGGCAGGCGCGCGTCGTCGGGGCTGCCCGGCTCCGGCAGCACCAGGTTCCGCCCAAGGAAACGGCGGACAATGGGGTGATCCGAGTGAACCACCTCGTCCTTGGTTCCCCAGGCCACGAGCTTGCCCTGGTACAGCATCGCGATGTGGTCCGCCACGTTCACCGTGCCCACGATGTCGTGGGTGATCACCACGAAGGTGACGTGCAGCGTTTCTTTGAGGTGGCCGATGAGCGCGTCGATCGCGTCGCTGGTCATGGGATCGAGCCCGGAGTTGGGCTCGTCGAACAAGACGAGCTCCGGCCGGGTGACGATGGCGCGCGCCAGGCCCACTCGCTTTCGCTGCCCGCCCGACAGCGCGGGCGTGGGACGGTCGTACAACCCCGGCAGTTCGACCATCTCCAAGACCTCGTCGACGCGGTCGCGGCGCTCTCGGGCCGAGAGCCCCGGCTCGTGCTGTTTCAGCGGGAACTCGATGTTCTGGCCGGTGCTCAGCGAGTCGAAGAGCGCGCCGTCCTGGAAGAGCATGCCCAGCCGCCGTCGGACCGCGTAGATCTGTCGCTCGGGGGCGTGGGCCATGTCGGTCCCGAACACGCGGACCTCGCCCTGGTCAGGGCGGATGAGGCCCACGATGTGCTTGAGCATCACGCTCTTCCCCGTGCCGGAGGGGCCGATGATCGCGGTGGTTTGACCGCGGGGGATGTCGAAGCTGACGCCATCGAGCACCACCAGCGAGCCGAAGGCCTTGTGGACGTTGACGATGCGGACCGGAGCCTCATCCATAGAGCACCTGCGACACGAGGTAGTTGAAAGTGACACACACCACGCACGACACGACCACGGCCTGGTTCGTGGCCTTGCCGACGCCCTCGGGGCCCTTCTCTGAGAAGAAGCCGCAGTAGCAGCTCACGAAGCAGATGATGACCGCGAAGACCAGCGCTTTCACCTCCCCCGCCAGGAGGTCCCGCATCGACACGTTCTTGCTCACGAACTCGACGAAGACCGACGAGGAGAGGCCGAGTTGGAAGACGGCGACGCAGAACGAGGAGAACAGGGTGGTGAAAACGGCGATCAGGGTGAGCGCCGGCATGACGAGGAGGATGCCGTACAGCCGCGGCGTGACCAGCCACCAGTAGGGGTTCACCGCCATCACCTCGAGGGCCTCGATCTGCTCGCGGGTCCGCATCACCGCGATCTGCGACGCCATCTCGGTGCCCGCCTTCGCGGCGATCATCGCCGCGGCAATCAGCGGGGCAAGTTCGCGCACGCCGGCCAGGGCCACGAACATGCCTACGAGGCGCTGTCCCCCGAGCGGGGTGAAGGCGTTGTAGCCCTGCAACGCGAGGTTGCTGCCCACGAAGATGCTGATGGTCAACAGCACCGGCAGGGACTGCACGCCGATCTTGAAGGCCTCGGCCATGGTCTGGCCCGGCGGCGGGGCGTGGGCGAGGGAGGAGCGGCCCCAGCGCACCGCGAAGAAGGCCAGTCCCCCCAGCCATGCCAGCGCGTTCATGCGCCGAAGAACGCGGAGGTAAGGAGGTAGTTGGCGGCGAAGAAGCAGAGGGTGGCGCGGACCACGGTGTCGTTGACGCCCTTGCCCACCCCCGCGGCGCCGCCCGTGGCGTAGAAGCCGTGGTAGCAGGCCACGAGGCCGATGATCAGGCCGAAGGTGGCGGTCTTCACGACGCCGCCCACCAGGTCCCCGGTGCGCGTGAAGTTCCAGAGGTTGGCCATGAACACCCCGGCGTTCTCGCCCTGGATGCCGACCGACATCACGAAGCCGCCGGCCAGGCCCGCCATGTTGCCGACGGTGTTGAGCACCGGGCAGGCCAGGGAGAGGGCCGCGACGCGGGGGGCCACGTGCCAGCGGAGGCTGTCCACCGCCATCACCTCGGTGGCGTCGAGTTCTTCCTTGATCCGCATGGCGCCAAGTTCGGCGGCGTAGGAGCTCCCGGCCTGGGCGGCTACGAGCACGCTGGCGAGCACCGGGGAGATCTCGCGCAAGATGGCCACCGAGATGAGCGACGGGAGCAGGCGCTGCGCCCCGAACATGTCGAAGATGGCGAGGCCCTGGAGGGCGATGACCATCCCGAAGGGGAAGGTGACGGCCACGACCGGGCCCAGGCAGCGAAGGCTGACGATCCAGGTGTGCCGGAAGAAGTCGGCGGCGTTCCAGGGCGGCGTCAGCACCCGCCACGCCACGCGCCCGGCAAAGGTGCCAAATCGGCCGAGGGCGGCGAGGGTCGAGAGCACGGCCGCGGTTATCGCGGCGGGCAACTACCTCGCGAGGCCGACGAGGCCGATCACGAGAACGCTGGCGAGGATGCCCTGGAGGAAGAGGTCGGTCATGGCGAGGGGCGCACTAATGGCACCGGGAAGGCAGACGCGCAAGGACTTTTCTCTATTCACGGTGTCGAGCGCTGCGGCGGGCGGCCGCGCCGTGGTGGGCGGATTAGCACCGGGGGCGTGAGCCTGTTCGCGCGCGACGTGTCGGTGGTGGTGTTGTCGTCGGGCAGCCAGGGCAATTGCACCTACGTGGGCGACGGCCGCGCCGGGGTGATCATCGACTGCGGGCTCTCCACCAAGCAAGTTTTTGCCCGGCTGGCCGAGGCCGGGATGCCGCAGGCGCCGATCGACGCCGTGCTCGTCACGCACGAGCACAGCGACCACGTGGCGGCTTGTGGCGTGCTCTCGCGGGCGCTGGCCAAGCGGGGGCAGCGCGTGCCGTTCTACATGA
>CAYHRZ010000300.1:0-6815 GCA_964359125.1 uncultured Klebsiella sp.
GGCCACGGCCGACTCGATGGTGGCGAAAGCCGTGATGACGATGACGGGCAGCGTGGGGTCGAGTTCGTGCGCGCGCTTGAGCAGCGCCATGCCGTCCATGCCCGGCATCTTGAGGTCGGAGATGACCAGGTCCACCGGCTCGGTCGACAGCGTGCCCACCGCCTCCGCGCCGCCCGGGGCCACCAGCACCTCGTGCCCGTCTCGAGACAGGTGCGCCTTGAGCACCGTCCGGATGGAGGGCTCGTCGTCGACGACCAGGATCCGGGCCCGCATGCCGCCGGGGCTATCACGCGACAAGCCAGGAACTCGTTGCAATCCGTGTCGAAGCTGGCGGACCGGCGCTCGTCTTTGCTATACCGGGAGGCTCATGCGCTCGCTCTCTTCCCTCGCCCTCGCCGTCGTCCTCGGCGTCGCCCTCCCGGCCTTCTCGCTCCCCGCCCGGGCGGGCGTGGCCAGCGACTTCTCGCTGCGCGACATCAACGGCACCAGCCACACCCTGTCGCAGTACCGCGGCAAGGTGGTGCTCTTGAACTTCTGGGCCACGTGGTGCGGCCCCTGCCAGGTGGAGATGCCCCACCTCCAGGCCATGGCCACGGAGCTGGGTGCGCAGGGCCTGGTGGTGCTGGGCATCAGCACCGACGACGCCAAGCTCGACGCGGCGGTGAAGCCGTTGGTGAAGTCGAAACAGCTCACCTACACGATCCTCCGCGACCCCACCACGGCGGTGGTGGCGCTCTACAACCCTTCGAAGACCCTCCCGTTCAACGTGCTGGTGGCCCGCGACGGCAGCGTGGCGAAGGTGCACGCCGGCTACAACCCCGGCGACGAGGTCACGCTCAAGGCGGAGATCGTCGAGCTCTTGGCCAAGTAGCCGATGGACGAGGTGGTGGATCCGCTCGCGACGGAGGATGTCGCCCCGGCCCTCGGAGAGGCACTCGACCTCGGCGAACCGGTGCCGGTGGTGGTGCCGGTGCGGGCCTTCGACCTCGCCGGGGGCTCGGTCCGCGGCCTGGAGGAGTTCCGCTTCCGGTACTACACCTCCGACGACCGCCTCCCCGGCTTCCCCGACAACCCGGTTTTCGACTACCAAGAAGCGGTGCAGCGCATCTCGCTGGTGGGTGGCAACCCCGGGCTCACCCTGGGCGTCCAGGCCGACGCCGTGGCCCTCTTCTCCAACGCCTACATCCTCGACGGCGAACTCACCTACGAGCGGGACCTCTACACCGGTGGCCTCTTGACCTTCCACCCCAACTGGTGGGCGGGCATCGAGAAGCTGTGGCTGAGCGGTCGCGACGGCGCCGTCGACTGGACGCTGGGCGACAGCTACGCCGCCTTCGGCCGGGGCTACGCGCTCAACGTGGTGAAGAACACCGACATCGACCTCGACACCTCGCTGCGGGGCGCCCAACTGGGGGTCAGCGCCGGGGCCTTCGAGCTACGGCTGGTGGAGGCCACCACCAACCCCCAACAGGTGCGGCTGGAGAACCCCAACGTGGCGATGGTGCCGGACCGGGCCCACGCCGTCCACGGGGTGCGGGCCGACGTCTACGGTCGTGTGCACGCCGGCGTCCACGCCACCGCCTTCCAGTTCGCCGAGCAGATCGACCCCACCGGCGACGTGCTCGGGGTGTACGGCGAGCGCGTGGGCGCGGGCATCGTCGGCGCCACGCTGGAGGCGTCGAGCGTGGGACCGCTGGACCTCGGGGCCGAGGGGAACGTGTTCCTGCACGACCCGTCGTTGTCGGACCGCACCGGCTACGCGGGGTACCTGTCGGCCTCGGCCTACCCGGGGCCGGCGATCGTGCTGGTCGAAGCGAAGGTGGCTCGCGACACCGAGCACGTGAACACCCGCACGGCCATCGACGGCTACGAGCTCTCCACCGGCCCCTCCATCGAGTACGAGCGCGCGATCACGGAAGACAGCTCCGCCGCCGTCAACAGCAACGACATCGCCGGGGGCCGGGTGCGGGTGGATGCCAACGTCGGGCGGGGAGGCAAGGTGGTCACGCCCTACCTCTCCGTGGCGGCGTTCCGCGACGGCGACGTCGGCGGCGTGCACTTCAACAACACGCCCGAGACCATCCTGCACGGCGTGGGCGGGGCGATGGTGATCAGCGGTGAGTTCCACGCGCTGTTCAACGGCGGCTACCGGGTGGACCGGCGCGACGGGGCCCCGGCCAATAACCCCGGCGACACCACGGCCCACGCCGACGCGGCGATCACCGTGCCGCTGGGACACGGGCTGTCTGTCGAACTGGCGCCCTCGGTCCTGGCCTACCACTGGGGCGACAACCCCATCCAGCAGGCCGACTACGTCGATGCCTCCAGCACCGTGGCGCTGAAGGTGGGCACGCCCTGGGCGCTCATCGCCTACGCCGACTACTCCGACAACCCGCTGATCGACAGCACGGGGAACGTCACCGACACCGTGTACGCGGCCGGCGAGGTCCAGTGGATGCCGAGCACCTCGACCACGCTGAAACTGTTCTACGGCGCCTACCGGGCGGGCATCCGCTGTGCCGGTGGACAGTGCCGCTCCCTGCCGGGCTTCGACGGAGCCCGCCTCGCGCTCACGTCTAACTTCTGAGGAAATTCCACGATGTTTACCCTCCTCTGCGCGGCGCTGGCCGCCGCCGCCACCGACGGACCGATCAAGGTCACCACCTGGAGCGCCTCCTCGACGGCCGATGCCACGGCCGAGCGTGCCTACGAGCCCAAGAACCTTGGCGACGGCAAGCAGTCCAACGCCTGGGTGGAGGGTGAGAGCGGCGGGGGCCTGGGGTCCTGGGTGCTCGCCGAGTTCGCCGAGGCGCAGACCGTGGCCATGGTGACGGTCTGGGCGGGCAACTGGTACAACACCGAGTACTGGGGTCACTACAACCGTCCCAAGACGCTGCTCCTGGAGTTCGCCGACGGCAGCACCGAGGAACTCACGCTCACCGACGAGCAGAAGGCGCAGCAGTTCAAGCTCAAGGCGCCGAAGTCCACCACCTCGGTGAAGTTCCGCCTCAAGGCCATCTACTCGGGCAAGGGGGTCGACACCGCGATCTCCGAGGTGAAGTTCTACGGGTCGACGGCCGCGCTGCCGACGGCGGGCGCTTCCTCGGCCACCCCCGACGACGCCGACGGGAACTACCAAGCCCAGAACCTCGTCGACGGCATCTCCGACTCCATGTGGTGCGAGGGCAACAAGAAGTCGGACGGCACCGGCGAGTGGGTGGAGGTGCGCCTGGGCCGATCCGCCACCCTCACCGGGCTGAAGGTGCGCAACGGCGCGGGCTTCTCCGCCGACTTGTACAAGCAGGTGAACCGCGCGGCCACGGTGACCGCCAGCTTCGGCGACGGTGGCAGCGAGACCCTGTCGGTCAAGGACGTGCCCTTCGAGCAGACGGTGAGCTTCGGCAGCGCCCACACCACCGATCGAGTAAAACTCAGCTTCACCGATGCGAAGAAGGGAACAGACTACGACGACCTGTGCATCTCGGAGCTCACGCCGGTGCCCTGAGCTTCGCAGGTAGTTGACGACGCCCCCACGCCGATCCGCTACGTTACCGCGCAGGTGATCCCATGCGTCGCGCCCTCGTGCTTTTCCCGTTCACGCTCGCCTGCAGCGAGTACGGCACCAGCCGGATCCTGGAGACCGACGAGTTCGACCAGGCCCCCTCCAACATGGTCGACATCCTCTGGGTGATCGACGACTCCACGTCGATGAAGGAGGAGCAGGCGGCGGTGGTGGCGGCCGCTGAAGACTTCATCGGCGTCCTGGAAGTGGAAGACATGGACTTCCACCTCGGGGTGATCACCACCGACATGGACAGCACCAACCAGATGGCGGGCCGGCTCTTGGGCAATCCCCCCTACCTCACGTCGGAGTGCCGTACCGACGGCGACGCCAGCGACTGCACCTACGACGAGCAATTCAAGACCAACGTGGTCCAGGGCACCGGCGGGTCGGACCAGGAGAAGGGTCTGGAGGCGGCGCTGGCGGCGGTCAGTGTCCCCCTGTCGGAGACATTCAACGCGGGCTTCATGCGGCCAGGCGCGATGCTGATGGTCATCTTCCTCACCGACGAGAACGACTGCTCCGACGGGGGACGCTTCGGCGCCACCTCCACCGGCGAAGACTGCTACACCCAGTACGACGCCCTTACCTCCGTGCCGGACCTCGTCCGCGGCTACAAGGACGCCAAGTTGGGCACCGACGACGAGGTGGTCATGTCGGGCATCATCGGCCCCGAGGCCAGCGTGGGCTGCACCACGGCGGTTCCTGGCAAACGCTACCAGCAAGCCATCCAGCTACTGTCGGGGGTGGAGGCCAACATCTGTCTCAGCGACTACTCGCCGGTCATGCAGTCGCTGGGCCTGGTGGCGACCGGTATCCTCGACACCTTCCAACTCGACTACGCGGCCGACGCCTCCGAGGAAGGCGAGATGACCGTCACGGTCACCGGCCCCGATGGCACGGAGACCGAAGTCGAGCAGGACGACAGCGTCGGGTGGAGCTACCTCGAGGACTACGCCCAGGTGCGGTTCAACGGCGAGTCCGTGCCCGAGCGCGAGGCCCACATCGTGGTGAAATACTACCGCACCGGCCCGGTACCCGTCGCGACCGAGAGTAGCTCCGGCACCACCGACACCGGGACGTAGGGCGGGGTGGTGGCGTCGCGGCCGGTTGTCCGGGTGGTGTGCGCCTGCGTGCGTCGTGATGACCGCGTGCTGGTGGCGCGCCGCGGCCCGTCGATGGAACACGCCGGCACCTGGGAGTTCCCCGGCGGCAAGGTGGAGCCTGGGGAAGACGACCGCGTGGCGTTGGCTCGCGAGTTGATGGAGGAGCTCTCGCTCCCGGTGACGGTGGGGGCCCTGGCCGGGGAGGGGACGACCGGGCGCGTTCACCTCGTGGCGTACTGGTGCGAAGCACACGGCGAGCCGGTGGCCACGGAGCACGACCGCCTGTTGTGGGTGACCCTGGCGGAGTTCGACGCGCTCCGGTGGGCGCCCGCGGATGGACCGGTGATCGCGGCCTTGAAAGGGGAGCCTGTCGCGGCGCGGTGAATCGCGCGGCCACGCTCTTGCGGGCCTACTCCACGACCGGGTGGTCGAACTTCTCGGCGGCGGACTGCCGCCCCCGCATGGCCGGTCCCGGGCCGCCCTCCCCGACGAAGGTGAACCCCCGGCGCCGCAGGTAGGCCCAGGTGGCGTCTTTCACCCGCGGTGCCAGCGCCCGGCGCACGGGCCCCGCGAGCAACAACAGCCCCACCACGTCGGAGAGGTAGCCTGGGGTGACCAGCAAGACCGCGCCCACCAGGGCGAGCAGGCCCTCGACCAGCTTCACGGCCGGCGGCTCCCCCCGCTTCAGCCCGTCGAGCAACTCCCGGATGACCGTCCCCCCCGCACGCTTACCCAGCCAGGCCCCGAGCAAGCCGGCCACGACCAGGGTACCGACCGTCTCGGCGGCGCCGAGGCGCGAGCCGACCTGGATGATCAAGTAGGTCTCCAGCACCGGGACGACCGTGAACAACAAGAACAACACCAGCGCGATCACCGTTCGTCGCCCTTCGCCGCCGTCCACCAGGCATCGAGTGTTTCCATGCCCGCGCCGTCGAGCCGGACGCCAGCCGCCTCGGCGCGCGCCTCTACCCCACGGAAACGTCGCTCGAAGCGGGCATTCGCCTGTCGCAGGGCGTCTTCGGCCGACACGCCGAGGAAGCGCCCGAGGTTGGCGGTGGCCAGGAGCAGGTCCCCGTACTCGGCGGCCACCCGCTCGGGGTCGCCGCCCGCGATGGCCTCGGCCAACTCGCCGCGTTCTTCATCGATCTTCTCGATCACGCCATCCATGCTGGGCCAGTCGAAACCGACCGCGGCCACCTTCTCCGCCACCCGGTGGGCGCGGGCGAGCGCGGGGAGGCTCGCCGGCACGCCGTCGACCCGCGACCGTCCCGGCCGGGCCTTGCGTCCCTCCCAGGCCGCGATGGATCCCGGGTCGGAGGCCGCCTCGGGACGGGCCTCGTCGGTGCCACCGTACACGTGCGGGTGTCGCGAGACCATCTTGTCGACAATGGCCTGCGCCACCGCCTCGATGTCGAATGCGCCGCGCTCCTCGGCGAGCCGCGCCAGGAAGTACACCTGGAAGAGCAGGTCCCCGAGTTCCTCGCGCTGCCGGGCGTCGTCGTGCTCGTCGAGGGCCCCGAGCACCTCGTGGCACTCCTCGAGCAAGTACGGTCGCATGGACCTGGGCGTTTGCGCCCGGTCCCAGGGGCAGTCGCGGCGCAGCCGCGCCACGACCTCGCGGAGTTCGTCGGTGGCGTTCACGCGTCGAGTCTAAGCACCGCGGGTGACCACCACGACGGTGAAGGCGTGGATCGTCGCGGTCCCGTCCATCCACTCGCCCGCGTCGCCGACGGTGAGGGTGCCCGCGTGCGCGAACCCCGACTCCAGCGGGGTGGCGCCGTACCACACGTCGACCGTTTCCCCCGGTGACATGCCCCAGGCCTCCCTCACGCTCACGGTGGCCTCGCCGTGGGCCTCGAAGGGGGCGAGGTAGTACACGGCGAGCACCTCGGCGTCGACCTCGATGGGCGGGCGCGCGTCGGCGGGGGCGCTCGTGATGGCGAGGGTGTCGATGGGGTCGCTGCTGAGGAAGTCGACCACGTCGCCGTTGCCGAACTGCACGCCGATCTCGTCGTTGCCGTAGTGGCCGCTGCCGTCGAGCGTTTCCACGGGGCCCATTTCCACCAGGCGGATGTCGATGGTGGTGGTCTCCGCGTCGACCCAGGTGACCGGCGTCCAGTATCGGCGCGGCAGGCCGAAGCGCGTGT
>CAYHRZ010000301.1:0-2226 GCA_964359125.1 uncultured Klebsiella sp.
CGCCGTGACCGGGGCACCCAGCGTGACCCGCTCCAGGCGCGCCCGTAGCTGGCGAAACATCCGATCCGCGCCGCGCACGGGCTGGCCCAGGCGAACCGGGACGAGGTGTTCGCCCTCGGTGAGCCGTAGTCGCAACAACACTCGTGCCGCAGCGCTGCCCGCGCGGGTGAGCGCAGTCTCACAGTCGCGACAAAGCCCATGCACGACGAACAAGACGGCGGGCAACTCCGCCACCTCGTCGTCGAGTTCGCAGGCCCACGACGGCTCGTCCTGCGGGGTGGCGGCCTCGACCGCCTCGCCCGGCGACGCCTTGCCGGGCAAGAGCGCCCGTGCGCGCTGCCCCAGCCCCCCCTGGGCAGCCCCCCCGGCCTGGCCACCACCGCGGGCCACGGCGTGCAGCCGCGCCGCCTCGGGCCCGTAGCGCCCCGACAACGCCGACAGTGGCAGCCGCGCGAACTGCGCCACCGTGCGCACCCCCGCGCCGCCCAGCGACTCGAGGACCTCCGGCAAGAGCCCCAACACCGCCACCGGCAACGGCGCCAGGGCCCGCGCCACCTCGGCGGGCGACGCGGCCACGGCCACGTTCCCACCGGCCCCGTTCCCACCGGCCCCGTTCCCACCGGCCCCGTGCCGCGCGAGCACCAGCGCCGCCCAGGGGTCGGGCGCCCAGGCGGCACCGACGGCGTGCCCGAGCGCCTCGACCCACCGCACCACGGCGGGGCCCTCGGCCGCCTCGACATCGACCAGGATCGCGCTGGGCATCACCGCTGCCACGGCGGGTGAGAACCGCAGCAACAAGTCGCGCAGCGCGTGCAAGTCGCCCTGCTCCCCTTCCCCTTCCCGCCGCTCTACCCGCACCTCGGGACAGAGCGCCCGCGCCTCGGCCAGCGCCATGCCCGGTGCCACCCCGGCCCGCGCCGCCGGGGGGGTGCAGGCCAGCACCCGGTCGGCGCTGCGCTGGAACTCCACCAGCACCACCGCGTCGGCCGGGCTGTAGCCGCAGCGCTCGAGGCGAAACGCGGGCAGGTGGAGGGCGAGCACGTACTGAACATATGTCCAGCAATCGGAACACGCAAGCAGCACATCCCCGGCCGCGCGGGTGCACACTGGACGCCGCAGCGACGGTGCCTATGCATCCCCCATGTTCGCCCACCCAACGCTCCCCCTGGCGCGACGGCTGGTCGAGGCCACCGCAATGGCGACCGTGGTGGCCTTCGCGTACCTCCACGCCGGCGGCCAACGGGTCCACCACCACATCGCGGTGGCCACCCCCATCGACGCTGCCATCACTTGGTACCGGCCACGGCCTGGTTGTACTTGCCCGGCTACGCCACGCTGTTCCTGCTGGCGATCCTCGCGATGGAAAGGGCCAACGACTTCCGCGCCGCCCTCGCGGTCGTCGCGGCGTCCACGCTGCTCGCGGTGGCGGCGTTCGTCGGCCTCGCTGTGCCCGCGCCTCACCGGCCGTCGCCAGGCGACGCGGGCGTTGCCGCGGCCATGGTGCGCTGGTTGTACACCGTGGACCCGCCCGCCAACGCCTTCCCGTCGCTACACGTAACCAACAGCGTGATCTGCGCGGGCGTCGTGCGCCGGCTGTGGCCCCGGGCGGGCGCGCTCGCAGGCGCGCTCGCGGCAGGCGTGGCCATCTCCACCCTCACGCTGCGGCAGCACTGGCTGGCCGACGTGGTAGCCGGCGCCATCCTGGGCTCCCTCGGCCTGGCGGCCTGGGAACGCCTCCGGCGCCACCGCTCGCACCCCACCCCACAGGCCGCCTAGCCGCGACCCGGCGGCGCCCGACGACAGCGCCCAGTCAAAACCGCCGTCGGGATCCACCGCGAAGGCCTGTCGCAGGTGCGACAGGGTGGACGCACCGGTGACCTGCACGCGGAAGCGGATGATGAACCCGCGCCCGTCGGGGTCGAAGGTCTCCGTCTTGCGCACGGCCACGTCGGGCGTGGCGTACTCGGTGGGCAAGTGCAGCACGTCACCGGCGGTCTCGTCGGCCACGTCGACCACCGGGATGTTGTTGCCCAACGCTGAGTTGGCCCAGTACCGCCGTCGGTGTCGCCCGCGGTGTAGCCCACCGCGAACATGGCGCAAGGGTAGCCGGCGTAGGTCATTTCTACCCAGTCCTGCCCCACCAAGACCTGCGGGCCGGACCCCGCCGTGTCGTCGTTCCAGGTGCCGGCGGCGTTGTAGGCCACGCGGAGCGCGCTGCCCGTGAGC
>CAYHRZ010000301.1:2236-6791 GCA_964359125.1 uncultured Klebsiella sp.
CGAAGACCGGGATCAGGTGGCCCGCGGCGCCCGAGCGGCGCCCGAGCGGCCACGCGCGGGACGGGGCCTCCCGAAGCGGGGCCCGGCGAGCCCCAGGGCTACTCTTCGGCGCTCGCCGCCTTCGCCGACTCGAGCGCGTCGTTGTCGAACCACGCCGCAGCCTGCTGGGCCTTGCGCTCGGTGCGCTGGACCTGGGAGACCGGGAGTCCCGGGGCCGCTCGGGGGGCACCGTCGTCGAGGCGAACCGGGGCCTCCGGCTGCGGGTAGTTCCAGCTCTCCACGTTCAACGACACGAAGTTGGCAAGCGCCACCGTCACCTGTTCGGGACCCATCGGCAGCGCAACCGTGAGCGCCGCGTCGTGGAGGTGACCGATGAGCACGGTGCCCGTGGCGAGTTCCAGCCGCCAGTCACCGTCGGGGGCGTCGACCGGCGCCACGCGCACGCACTCCGACAAGGAGGGGGAGAAGGTGCCAAGCTGGTTCTCGACCACCAGTTGTGTGCGCGACGGGTCCACCAGGAAGTCGTCGCCGAAGGTGGTCCGGAGGCGGTACACCGGCCCCTGCGGCCAGGCCTCGCCGCCCTGCAACTGGAAGCGCGACAGCTCGTTCATCGGCAGGTCCACCGGGACCTCCCGACCACCCACGGCGATGCCCATCGCCAGGGCGGGATCCGTCCACCGGCCGCGGAGTTGACTTCCGTTGCGCAGCCACACGTCCACCAAGCCCTCGGCGGCCTGGAGTTGGTCACCCGCCGGGACCACCTCGCCCACGTCGGCCAGCGGCACGTCGAGCACGCCGCTGCCGCCGGTGAGACGCAAGACGCGCGTGCGAACCTCACCCATCAGCACCTGCCCGTCGGACAGGGTGGCGCGCACGGCGGTGTCGACGGGCGGGTGGGGCGAGAACAGGGCGAAGAAGGCAAGCATCGTGGCTCCGAGCTGCGCCCACAACGCGCTCTGGTGCCCGGCGCTTACAGCCCCTCCGGGAATCGGCGGTCCCGACGCCGATTCCGCTATTCACCCGGCCCAGGGGCGCTATGTTTCCGGCACCATGACCTTCTCGGCGCCGCGCTTTTCCCCCACGCAACGGACGATGTTCGTGGCGTTCTTCGTGTTTATCGCGATCGTGACCAGCCTTGGCATGGCGGTCGTGGCGCTGCCCGCGCGGGTCGCCTACGAGGTCGGCGACGGCGAACTGCGCGTCGACGCCTGGGTCGGGCCAGTGCCGATGGGGCGCAGCGCGCCGCTGGCCGACGTCGAGGGCGCCGAGCGCACCACGCTGTCGCAAGTGAGTCGCCGGGCAGGCACCGCCCGCGGCGACTTCTGCCACGGGAAGTGGCACGTCGAAGCGCTGGGCAACGTGTGGATGGCCGGCACCTGCGGGCCGGACGCGGTGGTAGTGCGCGTGGCGGGTGAGCCCTGGGTCCTCACCCCTGCGGACCCCGCGGCCTTCGTCGCAGGGCTGCAGTCGGGAAGCGGCTCCTTCCCGGCCGCCCAGGGGCAGCGGTCGGCCTGGCTTGACTTCCTTTGGGTGTTCGTCCTCGTGCCGCTGGGCATCGTGCTGGGCCTGGCGTGGAAGTTGTCGCAAGACATGGAGTACAAGCTCGAGGGGAACGTGCTGGTGGTGCCTGCACACTTCTCGCCGGTGCGCCTGTCATTGGCCGGGGCGCGGTTTCGCCGGGGCAGCCTCGGGTGGAAGACCTGGCGGACGGCGGGGACCGGCATGCCGGGACTCTTGCTGGGCAACTTCCGCACGGAGGGACGGAAACTCCACGTGGCGGCGCGCGGTCGGGAGAATGGCGTGTTCGTTGTCAACCAGCAGGAAGTGTTTGTCACCCCCGAGAGTGTCGATGACTTCTGCGCGGCGCTGGTCAACGCCGGCGCGCGAGAGGAGCCGTAGCTGGCACGCGTCTTGCTGCACCTGTTGCCATGATCGCCATCCTCGTGTCCCTCCTCGCTTGCGATGCCGGCCCCGCTGACTCGGATCCCGTCGACAGCGCCGACACCGGCACCACCCCCAGCGCCTGCGACTGTGAGGTGCGCGACGACCTGCCGTTCACCGTCACCGAGGACGGCGGCTTCGACGACTGGGGCGGTGCGGCCATGGGTTGGGCCGTCGACGGTGTCCAGGGGCGCGTGCTCGTGGTTGGCATGCGCTACACCCTCGGCGTGAGCGTCATCCCGTTGACGCTCGGGTGCGATGACCCTGATGCCCTCGCTGCAAGCTGGGTTCCCGGTGTGCCGACCTCCGCCGCGGACGCTGCCGCGCGTTACCCCCTGCTCGCGGCTGCGCTCACCACGGCGCCCGGCGTGCACAGCCTCGCCGACGAGGTCGGCGCGCTCCTGCTGGAGGGCAACCTGGAGGCGGGCACCATCGACCGCGCCTGGGTGTCGACCGGCGGAAGCGTCTCGCTCCGCCGGGGCGAGGGCTCCGACCAGCTCCAGGGCGCGGTGGAGTTCGCAGCCCGGGTCACCGAGGTGGGCGAAGGTGCACAGGTGGCTTGCGACAGCGCCGTCCGCGTGGCCGCCTTCTCGCTGGACTGGCCCTCGAGCGGCGACGAGTAGTCGTTCGCCACCCTTCTACCATGGATAGCAGCGTGTTCCCTTTCCTCCTCGCATGCACCGCCGACCCCGTCGACACGGGCACCCTGGACACCGCCGACACGGGTGACACCGCCGACACCGGCGGGACGGATCCCGTCGACCTCGCGACGGTGCTGCCCTCGACGGTTGACCGGGCGTGGGGCTGCCGTTGGATGTACGGCGTGGCCCAGGGGGGCGGCTACACCCTGGTGACCGAGTTGGCCCTGCCGGTCGACGAGGAGGCCCGGGCCGACTTCGAGGAGGTGGTGCAACTCGGTGCCGAGGACCGGTTCCGGGTGGGTGGCGGGTCAGGCCCGGACGACCTCGAGTTCTTCGACTGCACCGACGTGATGGACACCGTCAGCGACGCCCAGGTGTGGACGGCCACGTCCGCGACCTTCTCTGTCCGGGGCACCTACGTGGAGGACCGCCCGGAAGGGACCTGCGACGGCACCAGCGCCAACCCGGTGTACGACATCGAGATCACGGTCGACGACGCCACCTTCGAGGATGGCCGGGGCGCCACCGCCACCCTCACTGGCTGGGGAACGGCGGCCGTGCAGGTGGCCGACTTCTGCGGGGGCTGACGGGTCCCGTCCGCCTACCCTAGACCGCCGCCACCACCCGCTCGCCCACCTGCCGCCCGTCGCGGCTGCGGGTACAAGCCACCCGCAGGCCAGCGCTGTCCTGGCCCTTCACGTGCAGCCGCACCACTGCGGGCAGATCCGGCTCTTCTTGCTCGGCCACCACGAACAGCGTGCTGCCGCCGGCCTCGCAGGCCCGCCCCAGGCGCACCGCGTGACGACCGAGTCGGGGCGGGTCCACCAGCACCACCACCTCCACGGCGCCCGAGCGTGCCACCTGCTCGGCGGCCCAGGCTGCGCGGTCCAGCCCCGGGCGAACCAGCCACAGGGCCGAGAGTTCGACCCCCTCGCCGACAGCCCCCTCGCCGACCATAGCGTGCGCCCAGCCCGGCGGGAACACCTGCTCCATCGCGTCGATCACCACCACCGGGCGCCCCCGCCGGGTGAGCGCCGCCACCGCCGGGATCACCAGGCCGAGTCGCCCCGACCCGGGCACACCGACGATCTCGGCCACCCCCGGGCGCGGCCAGCCGCCGATCCACGCGTCGATCCCCGGTAGTCCCGTGGCCACCCGGCCGGGGAGGACCCGCGGCGCGGCGATGCGCGCGCGCAGGTCCGCGAGGATGGCAAGGCGCTCGGCGGGCAGGCCCATGACCTGAACATATAATCAGGTACGAGAACCGGCAAGCCCTGGACCGGGGCCCCAGGATCAGGCCGGGTCGCACACGAACGAGACCGACGTGAACGAAGCCGGGTACACCGTGAGCGCGATGCCCGGCTGAGTACCGGGGAAAACCGTGCAGGCGTAGCCGGCGGGCGGCGTGACCGTGGGGGTGACCGTCCCCGCCGTGGTGTTGACGTAGATCACCCACGCCGCCGAGTCGGGCAGTGTCGTGTTGCCGGCCGAGAAGCCGGAGGCCGCGCCCGAGTCGGCGACGATCGACACGTCGGCGGCCACGTCGAGGGTGACCATCGCGCCGGGGAGGAACTCGAGACCCCCGGAACCGGTGGTGAAAACCGTCGTGACGACGATACCCTTGGTGGGATCTACGCTGATCCGGAGGAGGGTGGCGAGGAGTTCGACGGTGTCGGACGAAACCCAGTTGGTACCGACGCTGAAGCTGTCGCCGTCGTTGTAGCCGAAGTTGTGGTAGTCCGGGTAGTCGGCCAACACCGCCACCGCCTCGTAGGCCTCGGTGCCCGGCGCCACGAACTCCACCCGGCCCTCGGCATCCGTCGTGCCGACCTGGGCGCCGAGGGTCACGGTCGCGCCGACCAGCGGCTCGCCCGAGAGGAAGTCGACGTAGTTGAAGCTCGCCGTCGACGCGGTGCCGGTGTCGTCGCCGGTGTCGGTGCCGGTGTCGTTGTCCGAGTCGGTGTTGGTGTCGG